>JAEYOT010000599.1 GCA_023411445.1 Pseudomonadota bacterium | reverse complement strand
CGGCCACGGCGCCTCGAACAGCAGCTTGGCCTTGCCGTCAGCGTGGAAGAACTTGCCGTCCTCGAACAGGCGGCGCTCGGCTTGCACGGCTACGTCTTGCCCCTCGGGCAGGGGCCACTGGATGCCGCGTCGGTCGTCGAGCATGGCGTAGTCGCGGATGCCGCTGATGTCGCACGGCTGACCTTTGGACAGGCGCTTGAGCAGCTGGAAGGTTTGCTCCGGGCTCTCGAAGGCTCGCAACAAGTCCCCCACGCCCCACGCCTCCGCGATCAGCTTGAAGATGTAGAAATCCGCGAGCGCCTCGCCCGGCGCGCGCGACACCTTCTTGAGCAGACCAATCCGACGCTCGGAGTTGATGAAGGTGCCCTCCTTCTCCCCCCAGCCCGCGGCGGGCAACACCAAGTGAGCCAGCCGCGCCGTCTCCGTAGTGCTGTACATGTCCTGCACGACCAAGAAATCCAGGCGCTTCAAGATCTCTTGAGCGTCCGACTGGTTGATCCAAGAGTGGGCCGTGTTGGTGGCGATGATCCAGAGGCCCTTGATCTTGCCGGCCAGCACCCCCTCGAGGATCTGATCGTAGGCTAGGCTGCCCTTGCTCGGGATGTTGGAGACATCGATCCCCAGCACGGAGGCGACCTTTTCGCGGTGCTCGGCGTTACCAAAGTCGTGCCCGCCGAGCAGGCTGGTGGTGTTGCTGAACAGCCTGGAGCCCATCGCGTTGCATTGACCGGTGATTGAGTTGGCGCCGGTCCCGGGGCGACCGATGTTGCCGGTGATGAGCGCGATGTTGATGATGGCTTGCGCCACCCGCACACCCTCGTGGCTCTGGTTCACCCCCATCGTCCACCAGAAAGACACGCGCTTACCGCGCCCGATCGTCTCCACCACCCGCTCGATGCTCGCGCTGGAGAGGCCCGAGTCCATGGCGACGTTGGCCAGCTTGTAGTCTGCGACGTGCGCCGCGAGCTCTTCGAAGCCGGTCACGCTGCGCGCGATGAACTCGCGGTCCACGTAGCCGCGCTCGATCAGGAGCTTGGTGATGCCGTACAGCAGGCGCAGGTCCGACTTCGGGCGCAGCGGCAGGTGCTGCGTCGCCGCCATGGCCGTCTCGGTCTTGCGCGGATCGATGACGATGATCTCAGGCCGGTTCCGGTTCTTGCACACGCGTTCCCACATGATGGGGTGTGCGATGCACGGGTTGGCACCGACGAACACCAGCACGTCCGACTGCTCGAAGTCGTCGTAGCTGAACGGCGGCGCGTCGAAGCCGAAGGCCTGCTTGTAGGCTACGACCGCCGTCGCCATGCACTGACGCGTGTTGCCGTCGCCGTGCAGCATGCCCATGCCGAACTTGGCGAGCGCGCCGAGCAGCGCCATCTCCTCCGTGGGGATCTGGCCGGTGCTGATGAAGGCGACCGAGTCCGCGCCGTGCTTGTGCTGGATGGCCTTGAAGCGCGAGCAGAAGGCCTCCAGCGCGATCTGCCAGGGCACCTCCTCCAGCGCGCCGCGCGCGTTACGCAGCATGGGCCGACGCGCGCGATCCTTGGCGTAGAGCGGCGTGAGCGCCTCCCAGCCCTTGGGGCAAGCCGCGCCCTTGTTCACCGAGTAGTCGCGGGCCGGTGACAGGTTCACGGCCTGCCCGTCTTTGAGGTGCACCTCCAGGCCGCAGCCGGTGGAGCAGAACCCGCACACGGCGGTCGTGGTGGCGTCCGGCTTGAGCCGCGCCGGCACCTGCCCCAGGCCAAAGCCGCCGGGGTTACGCACCAGCTCTTGCGTGAGCTTGCCGCTGCGTTGGTAGAGCAGATCGCTAACGACGGCGGGGACCTTCGGCTTGCTGGTCACGACTTCCTCCTCAGGCCACGGCGCCGGGCATTTTGGGCGCTGAGAGCGCTTTGAAGAACAACATGCGCTCAATCAGCTCACCGAGCAGGAGCAGCACCGCGCTGGCCGCCAAGAACGAGATCCGACCGGCAGCGCCGAGCTGGTCCAGCGACGCGGAGAGCAAGAGCGGCAGCAGCACCCCACCCACCGCGCCGAGGCCGAGCCGCGCCGTGAGCTCCTTCAACAACTGACCGCGGAGCAGCAACGCCGTGCGCTTGAGCTCGCCGAGCTTGCGATCGTAGACGTGGAGCAGCACGGTTGCCTCTCCTACCAACTTGAGGCTGGTCAGCGCGATGAGCAGCCAGCCCAGAGCTTTCACGGTGCCCTGCACGTCCAGAGCGCTACCCAAGAGCTGCGCCGCCACGCCATAGGTGAGCGACGTGATGGCGGTACCGAGCACGCCCGCGGTGAGGAAGAACTTGAAGGTGGTGCGCCCGCCGCCCCACCACTCGCGCTGAGTGACCTTGTACAACATGACCGAGCAGGCGACGGCGGCGACGCCGATCAGCGACACCGAGGCGCCGAGCCAGGTGGCGGCGCGCTCGAACACGGCCGGCGTGAGCGGCGGCAAGCCGATGAGACCCAGGATTGGGCCATGAAAGTGTAGCGCGGCGTAGGCCACCGCCAGCTTCGCGAACAGGGCGAAGCCGAGCGCTTCGCGGCTGAGCCACGACGTGCGCAGGCCGATCATGGCTCGAAACGCCAGGTGCGGTCGGCCCAGGTGCAAGGTGCTGGCGCCGATCGCGAGCAGACCGAGGCCCAGCGCGACCAACGAATGATAGGTACGCACCTCGCCAAGCGCGTTGCTCCAACCGGTCTCGTGCAAGCCGAAGTCGATCCAGAAGGCTCCGGCTGAAAGCTGCGTCAGCACGAGCATGATCACGAGCGGCAGGTGCTGGTGACCGGCCCGCACGGCGTAAAAGTCGCCGGGCAGCATGTTCTTCGGCATCACCTTGCGCGTCTTGTACTGGGTGGACGGCACCGTGATTCCGGACGAGGGCGTGCCCGGCAGCAAGCCTTCCGACTGCGCTTGCTCGAGCAGCTGCTGCGTCTCCACGATCTTGATCGAGATGGCTTCGTTGGGGCACGCCTGCACGCACGCCGGCGCCTCCCCCACCGCCAGGCGCTCGCTGCACATGTCGCACTTGCGCACGATACCGCGACGTTTGCTGAACTGCGGCACCTCGTACGGACACGTGAGCGTGCAGTACTGGCAACCAATGCACTGGTCGTCCAAGTGCCGCACGATGCCGGTCACCGGATCCTTCTCGTAGGCGTTGACGGGGCAGCCCTTCATGCACGCTGGATCCACGCAGTGGTGGCAAGCGGTGGTCACGGTCTGCTGCACCGGCTCGCTCGAGGTACCGCCGTGCAATAGGCCCACGCTGCGCCACGTCTCGGCTTCATCATCGTCCAGACCGTTCAGGCGATGGCAGGCGGTGACGCACGCCTTACAGCCCGTACAGGCGTCCAAGTCGACCTGAAACGCGTACTGCTGCCCCTTGCCGGGCTTGGCGAGCGGGATCAAGTCCTCGTAAACCCGCTCACCGGGCGGCAGCTCGCCCTCCTCGTGCCGGCGTGAGAAGCGCTCCACGGCGCTGAGATCGCCCTGCAGAGCCAGCAACTGGTTGACCAGCGGGAGCCGAACGCGCGCGGGCTCGCGCTCCTGCTTCGGCAGCACGGCGGCAGCCTGGATGGTCATTCGGCGGGCACAGCCTCCGTAGTGACGATGGCCGGCTCGACCTCTTTACGACCGAAGCGCACCGCCGCCGCGAGCCCGGCGGCGACCAACACGGCGGTGCCGAGCCAGAGCAGCGGCGTCTGCATCTCACCACCGCCGCGGAACAACAAGCCAGCCAGCACCGCGCCGACGTTGCCGCCCGCGCCCACGATGCCGGCGACCGCGCCCACGCCTTGCGGCTTGATAAACGGCACGACCGAGTAGGTAGCGCCAGCCGCGATGTGCACGAACAAGCCGAACAGCACCAGCGTGATCGCCGCCGGCACGACGCTGTCCATGCGCGAAAACAACACGAGGCCCAAGCCCTCGAGCAGCAGCATCAAGGTCAGGAAGCGCCCTCGGCCGTCGAGGCCGAAGCGCGCCCCCGCCTTGTCGCCGAGCCAGCCGCCGAGCGAACGGGCGAAGATGGCCAGCACGCCGAAGCTACCCGCCAGCATTCCCGCTTCCTTCAAGCCCAGCTGGAAGCGATCGTGAAAGTAGCTGGCGGCGACGTTGTGAATGGTGAGCTCGACGCCGAAGCAGGCGCCGTAACCCACGAAAAGCGCCCACACGCGCGGGTCGCGCGCCGCATCCAGCAAGGAGCCTTTGGGCTTACCGGTGCTCGCGCGCGCGTCCTTGCCCTCTGGAGAGTCCTGCGTGAAGCGCAGGTAGAGCACGCTCATGATCAGCATCAAGCTACCTGGCAAGATCATCGCGTAGCGCCACGCCTGCCCCTCCACCAAGCCGAGCCCGACCAGGCCCAGCACCACCAGCGGCATCACCATCTGCGTGACGCCACCGCCCAGGTTGCCCCAGCCGGCCGTGGTGGCGTTGGCCGTACCGACCACGTTGGGCGCGAACATGGCGGAGGTGTGGTACTGCGTGATCACGAACGACGCGCCGATGAGCCCGATCAGCACGCGGCAGATCAGAAACGACGTGTAGTCCTGCGCCAAGCCGACGCCCATCACCGGCAGCGCGCCGAGCGCCAGCAGCGCTGCATAGATGCGGCGCGGGCCGTACTTGTCGCACAAGTAACCGATCAGCAGTCGCGCGAAGATGGTGCCGGCGACCGACGCGATCACCGAGTTTGCCACCTGGGCTTGCGTCAAGCCCAGATCCGCGCGCACGAGCGGCATCAGCGGCGCCAGGCCGAACCAGCCGAAAAAGCACAAGAAGAAGGCGATCCACGTCATGTGGAAAGCGCGCATGGGCGGCGTGCTGAAGCTCAGCAGACTGATCTTGGTGGCTTTCATGGTGCTCTCGCGGCAAAAAGGTCGTGACGCCCCCCTGGCCCCCCGACGCAGACTCGTATTCTTCACTCCGCGGCTGAAGCCGCGTCCTCGTGCAGATCGCATTTCTTGATCGGCATGAGCTTCTCGATCTCCGCCTCACTCGGCAGCTCGAGGAAAATCTCCGTGCCTTCGACGCGCACCGGGAAGGTGCGCACCTTGAGCGCATCGCCGCTCAGGCACTCGCCCGTCTTCAGCGAAAAGGTCTTCTTGTGCTGCGGGCAGGCTACCTTGGGCTGGCCCTGCTGGTCACCGATCAGGCCGCGCGCCAGCACCATGTCCTGCATGTGCGGGCACTGGTTTTGACAGGCGTACCACTCACCGCGCGACGCGAAGTTGTAGAGGGCGATCTGCGCCGGACCGTACTTGATGGCGATGCCGCCTTCGGCTGGCACGTCGTTCACGCTGGCGACGCGCACCCACTGCGTGGTGATGAGCGGCAGGTGACGGCGATCGCGGATCGGCGAGATCGTCGCGCCCTTGTCCCAGTCGCGCGGGCGCTTCTGGCCGCGCTCGTCCACCAGCTCGATGGTGTCGTCCGCTTCCGGCGTGTTGGCAAAGTGGCGGAATTTCGCGCGCCGCGCCGGATCCCGAATCGTCTCCGCCCACTCGCAGCGGTAGGTGTCGACCAGGTACTGCATCTCGCGCTCCAGCTCCTCGCAGATGCCGAGCTTGTCGTCGATCACGACCTCACGGAGCTGCTGGATGCCGCCGTCCATCTTGTCGAGCCAGGTAGACGTGCGCGTCAGACGATCGGCCGTGCGAATGTAGAACATCAAGAAGCGATCGACGTACTTCAGCGCCTGCTCTTCGGTGAGATCGGCCGCCAACAGATCCGCGTGGCGCGGCTTGATGCCGCCGTTGCCGCACACGTACAGGTTCCAGCCCTTCTCGGTGGCGATCAGACCAAAGTCCTTGCTCTGAGCCTCGGCGCACTCACGGATGCAGCCGCTGACGGCGCTCTTCAGCTTGTGCGGTGCGCGGATGCCCTTGTAGCGTTCCTCAACGCGAATCGCGAAGCTCACCGAGTCCTGCACGCCAAAGCGGCACCAGGTGCTGCCGACACAGCTCTTCACGGTACGCACGGCCTTGCCGTAGGCGTGGCCGGACTCGAAGCCCGCCGCGACCAGCTCCTCCCAGATCTCCGGCAGCTGCTCCACGCGCGCGCCAAACATGTCGATGCGCTGACCGCCGGTGATCTTCGTATACAGCTTGTACTTTTGGGCGATTTCGCCCAGCTTGATCAGCTTCTCGGGTGTGATTTCGCCGGCCGGGATGCGCGGCACCACCGAGTAGAGGCCCGTGCGCTGCAAGTTGGCCAGGTAACGATCGTTGGAGTCTTGCAGCGTGTCGTGCTGCAAAATCATGTCGTTGTGAACGCTAGCCAAGATCGAGGCGATGGCCGGCTTGCACACCTCGCAGCCGCTACCCTGACCGTGCGTCTCCAGCAGCTCCTTGAACGAGCGCTGCTTCATGACGCGCACGATTTGGTAGAGCTCTTGCCGACTGTACGCGAAGTGCTCGCACAGCTCCTTCTTCACCGTCTTGCCGGCGGCGGCGAGCTCGGCGTTCAGGATGTCCGTCACTAGCTGCATGCAGCCGCCGCAGCCGGTACCGGCCTTCGTCTCCTTCTTCAGGTCCGACAGGTTGCAGGTGCCGGCTCGCACGGCCTTGCAGATGGAGCCCTTCGTCACGTTGTTGCAGGAGCAGACCTGCGCCGTATCCGCTAGGGTCAGCTTGGTCTTCCCGCCGTCGCGCGCGCCGAAGATCAGCTCTTCCGGCGCGCCGGGCAGCGCTTCACCGGAGCGGAACAGCTGCGTGAGCGCCGCGTACTCGGCCGCGTCCCCCACCAAGATGCCGCCCAACAGCCTCGTGCGATCGGCGCTGACGACCAGCTTCTTGTAGAC
>JAEYOT010000595.1 GCA_023411445.1 Pseudomonadota bacterium | reverse complement strand
GAAGTTCGGAGTCATCGCCACCGAAACGGGGAACGTGGACTGCTCGATGGTCATCCCGGTCGCGGTGTCGACCAGCCGCGTCGGCAGCGCGCCGGTCATGCCGCGCCTCTTGGCCCCGGACGCTGGGACGCCGCGCGTGCGCAGGAAGGTGCCGTCCGGGCTCAAGCCGCCGAACGAATAGACGCGGCCTTCGGCTTGCTCATTGCGCAGCGTGATGCCGCCGTTCACCGGCAGGTTGAAGGCGCGACTGACCACGGCGTTCTTGCCGTCCCACTCCACGCCCGCGACCATGACGTTGCCCTGTGCGCTCACGCTGTGGCACACCGTGCAGCCGCTCTGCAGCACCGTCGCGGTCTCGCCGGGCCTAATGCGCATGACCGCGCCGTTGTTGCCTGCCAAGCGGGAGCGGTAGGTATTGTAGTAAACGAGGCCTTTCAGGCTACCCGGCGCGATCAGCCAGCGTGAGCTGATGGGTCCGGTGACCTCGCCTCCGCTCGACTTGCTGATCGTCACCTCCACCCACTCGGAAGGCTGCGCCGAGAGCGTCACGCCGCGCCACACCGGCTCAGGCAAAGTCACGCGTGTGTGTCCCTTGGCTTTGGCGAACGCTTCGTACGAGAAGTCGCTGGTCGTGATCTTCACGTAGGTCGCGTCAGCGTCCGCCCCGCCGAGCTGCAGCAGCGGCGCCGAAAGCCCACGCGGGAACACGGTCTTGTCGTACGGATAGAGGACGCGAAAGTCGGCGTCGGGTCCGATCTGGGCGGGACCACCGCGGCCGCCGAGCAGCAGCGCGTCCTTCAGCTCTTCCGGCAACGCATCGGGGTCCGACGAGATGGCGACGGTGACGTGAAGCGTGACGGACGCCGTCTGCGAGCCGACGATGGCGGTGAGCGTCACGTCCCCTCCGACGAAGCCACTCAAGCGAAGCTCACCAGCATCGCTCACCGAGCCGACGCCCGGGTTGTCCACGATCCACACCACGCGGTTCGGCCGCGAGCCGTCCTCGTAGCGGGCCGACAGCTGCACCGTGACGGGCTTGCCGCTCACCGTGACCTCGTCCGTCTCGGCGCTGGCGACCAGCTCGAGGTGCACGGCGGGCTCGCCACCATCCGCGAGGCCCATGCCTCCCAGGGCCAAGCCAGGGTCGCCGGCTGCCCCCGGCCTCCCGCCGCCGGCATTCCCCTCGCCCCCGTCCGCCATCGCCAAGAGCTCCGGGTTGCCGCCGCCACAGGCGCCGAGCAGCGCCGAAACGAGGCAGCCCCCGAGCAAGAACCCGCCCAGAAACGGCGGTCTGCCGAGCTGGGGCCGGGTGCCCTGGGGAGGCCTCGTCATACGCTTTCCCTCTAGCGGCCGCCCGGCAGGCGCGCTTAAACACCTACATCCACCCACATCAGTCACCAAACGCTACACGATGCGTCGCGAGATTGGGACACTCAGCTTTCCCGGCATTTCTGCAACCGGTTCCCTACTTGAGTCAGTAGCGCCCGAATCTGCGCCACAATACGCGGATAATTGCACTGAAACCGGTTCCTTAAATCTTTCTATCCAAGGTGCGTTTCCCCTGGCGTGGTCGGTCGATAGCTGGTTCACTCGACTGAAATCAGTGATCGTGTGAGCAATCTGGGCGCCCCTCCTTCGGCGCGCCCTTTCTCTGCTCCTCAGCAGTGATGCCCGGAGAACCATGAAGTACGGCCATTTCGACGACAGCGCCCGTGAGTACGTGATCGAGAACCCCAAGACGCCGGTCAAATGGATCAACTACGTGGGCTCGCTACGCTTCGGCGGCTTCGTGGATCACACCGGCGGGTTGCTCCTGTGCAAGGGTGATCCCGCGCTCAACCGCATCACCAAGTACATCCCGCAGCTGCCCAGCTCTCAGCTGAAGGGTCACACGCTGTACCTGCGCCTGCACGGCGCAGCTGGCATGCGCACGGTATCCCCCTTCTTCGTCCCCACGCTCAACGCGCTGGATCGCTACGAGTGCCGCGTCGGCCTGGGCTACAGCCGGTTCGTGTCGGAAGTCGCCGGGGTGCGCGCGGAGATCACCCTGTTCGTGCCTACCGGCTCCGAGGTGCTGGTGGAAGACGTGACCATCACCAACCTGTCCGGTGCCCCGCTGCGCCTCGATGCCGTGCCGCTCGTCGAGTACACGCACTTCGACGCGCTCAAGCAGTTCACCAACGCGGACTGGGTGCCGCAGACGATGCAGAGCACCGCTCACGAGGCGGAGGGCGGCCGCAAGATCCTGGCGCAGTTCGCGTTCATGAACCGCGACATCCGCCAGAGCTACCTGAGCGCCACCCTGCCGGCCTCTTCGTTCGAGACCTGCCGCGCGCGCTTCCTGGGCGACAACGAGTACGGCACCTACGCGGACCCGCTGAGCCTCAAGCAGCCGGAGCTGTCCAACTACCAGGCGCTGCGCGGTGACAACCTGGGCGTGCTGCTGCTGCCGCTCGGCACGTTGGCGCCCGGTGAGTCCAAGCGTTTCCGCGTCTTCCTCACGCAACAAGAGGGCGACCGCGAGCAGGGCCTAGCGCGCGCCAAGGCCGCGTTCAAAGCCTTCGAGACCGACGAGCAGTCGGACGGCGCCTTGGCCGCGATGCGTCGCTACTGGGACGAGTACCTGAGCAAGCTGCAGGTCAAGACGCCCTCGTCCGCGCTGGACAGCATGGTCAACGTGCACAACCCGCGGCAGTGCTTCATGACCAAGAACTGGTCGCGCGATCTCTCGCTCTACCAGCTTGGCTTCGGCGGTCGCGGCATCGGCTTCCGCGACAGCTCGCAGGACGTGATGGGCGTTCTGGCCTCCATGCCTGGCGAAGCGAAGGAGCTGATCGAGAAGCTGCTCAGCGTGCAGAAGGCGGATGGCTCCGCCATGCACCAGTTCTACGCCTCCACGATGCTGGCCAACGAGGGTGACTCGCGCGAGCACCCGGATCGCCCCAACTACTACGGCGACGACCAGCTCTGGATCGTGCTGGCCGTGTGCGCATACCTGAAAGAAACGGGGGATTTGGCCTTCTTGAAGCAGAGCCTGCCGTTTTACGACAAGGACAAGCCGGTCGCGGAGCGCGAGCAAGGCACCGTGCTCGAGCACCTCAAGCGCGCGGTGGAGTTCACCCGCCGGGACGTGGGCCAGCACGGCTTGCCGCTGCTCGGCTTCGCCGATTGGAACGACACGGTGAACCTCAAGCGCGGCGCCGAGAGCCTGTTCGTCGCCAACCTGTACGGCAAGGCCCTGCTGGAGCTGATCGAGCTGTTCGAAGAGCTGGGCGACGACGCGCAGGTGGCTAAGTACAAGCGTGACTACGAGGAGATGCGGGCGCGCGTGAACGAGCACGCCTGGGACGGCGAGTGGTACGTGCGCTACTTCGACCACGACGGCAGCCCGATCGGCTCGCACAAGAACGAGCAAGGAAAGATCTGGACCAACGGGCAGAGCTGGCCGGTCATCTCCGGTTTCGCCACCGGCGAGCGCGCGCAGAAAGCGCTCGATTCAGTCAATCGCCTGCTCAACACCAAGAACGGCATCAAGCTGTCGGCGCCGGGCTACGACGGCTACGACCCGAACAAGGGCGGCGTGACCACCTATCCGCCAGGCGCGAAGGAAAACGGCGGCATCTTCCTGCACAGTAACCCGTGGGTGATGATCGCCGAGACGCTGGTCGGTAACGGCGATCGCGCCTTCCAGTACTACCAGCAGATCAACCCTGCCGCGAAGAACGAGGTGATGGACGAGTACGAGCTCGAGCCCTACGTCTACGCGCAAAACATCCTGGGTGACGAGCACCCGCAGTTCGGCCTCGGTCGCAACAGCTGGCTCTCCGGCACCGCTAGCTGGTGCTACCAGGCGGCGACCAAGTACATCCTCGGCGTGCGGCCGACCTACCGCGGGCTGGAGCTGGATCCGTGCATCCCCAAGGCTTGGGATGGGTTCGAGCTCACGCGCGTGCTGCGCGGCACCACCTACAAGGTTCGCGTGCGCAACCCGCACCACGTCTCGCGCGGCGTGCGCTCGCTGGTCGTGGACGGCAAGCCCGTCAGCGGCCAAGTCGTCCCCCTGTTCGATGACGGCAAGGTCCACGAGGTGGAGGTGGTGATGGGCGCGCTGGAGGCGTCGTCACACCCCCACGCTGCGTCAGCCGCGCCGGTCGCCGCGCTGGAGATGTGAGTCGGCTATCTTGAGGAAGCGATCACGCCCGAGCGCGTGATCGACGATCCTCTCCGGGTAGCTCACGCCCAGGTGCACGCCAGCTGCGGCCAGCACCTGGGCC
>JAEYOT010000592.1 GCA_023411445.1 Pseudomonadota bacterium | reverse complement strand
AGTGGGGGCTACGTCGGGGAACCCTATCTGCGCGATCAAGAAGTCGCGAACCCCACCGTCATTGGTACCGGTCGGCGACTGAATGCTGTTGTACTCGGTGTTGCAAAAGCTATCGATGGACGTCCATCCCGAATACACGCCGATCAAAACTGGGGCACCGTTGAGCGTGCAGAAGAGGCCGCCTCCTGAATCGCCCCTGGCCGGATGTGCCTGATTCGAGAGCAAGTCCTCGCGCCAGAAGTGGCTGTTGTTACAGGGGCCTTCGCACACGTCGCCGCACGTGTCCCTGTACCATTCGGGGAGGATCGATCCGACGCGCCGCGGCCCTGCCCCGGCACCGGAGTTGTAGATCGTATCGCCGCCGTAGCCGACGAACGAACATGGTTGAACCAAGCTGCCTTCGACCAGCGCGGTGTACGAATCGGAGAGGAAAATAGGTTGCGGTGTCGCAACCGAGGCGGGCACCGGCGTCGCCAGCGTCAGCACCGCGAAGTCGAAGGCGTCGGGGTAAGGTGAAGGGCAATCGTTGTTCGATCCAGGCAACAACACCGGCGGCGCCGCGAGCGGGAATGACCCTCCGCCTTGAGCGAAGGAGACGCTGACCGCACCTGCCGTAGTAATCGTCGGGCACTTGAAGCAATGCGCCGCGCTCACGACTTTGGTGGGCGTCACCAAGGTGCCTGAGCAGCCGGGCGCTGCACCATTGATGGTGAGTAGCGCGGTCGCTCCGATCGCGCCTGTGCTGGTCGTCGAATCGATCGCCGTATTCCCACCGTAGAGCGGCTGCGTGATGGACTTCACGGTGTCGCGATCCATCACCCCCTGCGTCTCTGCTGCTTGTTCTCCGTCTGAGCAACCCATGACGGCGCTCACCCAACCAACGCAGCACAGTGCGCCCACCCAAACTCGGTTCAGTTTAGCCACGCCTCCCGTCCTTTCCAGGGGTGACCTCCACCCGGTGAAGACCGTAACGGCAACAACGCTTCACCACAATCAGCAGAGCAGCTGCGAAGACCGGCTTCGAAGAATGACCACGCCGGTGACGTATTGAAAGAAAATGCGGTTTACCAACGCCGTTACCGAACCGCCCCAAGCGCAAGCAGCCGCTGAGCGGTTGGACACGGGCTTGGCGCCCTCGGGCGATTTTCGGAAACGGGCGCGGGGCTGGGCTCGACCCAGGTACATCGCATGAAGAAGATCGCCCTGGTCGTCTCCCTGGCTGCCGCCGCTGGCGCTGCTTTCGTAGGGCATGTGTACCTTCAGAGGCTCGAAGCCGAGGTCTCGGGCGGGCGCCCGGTGGGGGTACTGGTCGTCGCGCAAGACTTGCCGGCGGGCACGGCACTCACCGACAAGCACCTGGCCGTACGCGACCTGCCCCAGGCGTATGTCGAGGGTCGTCACGTGCGGGCGAGCGACGTGAAGCGCTTGCTCGGCGCTAAGACCGCCGCGGGCTTGAAGGCCAACGAGGCAGTGCTGTGGACCGACTTGGCCAAGTTCAGCGACAGCACCCGCGTGCTCTCGGGCCTGGTGCAGAACGGCATGCGTGCCGTCCCGCTCGACGTGCGCTCAGCCGACTTCGACGGGTTGCTGCGCCCCGGCGACCGCGTCGACGTGGTCTTCACGGCGGGCGCCAAGGGCGACGAGGGTACGACCGTCACGCTCCTCCAGAACCTGTTGGTGCTCTCGGTTGGCGGCTCGATTCAACGCGCCGATGATGCGGCCGCAGCCACGACGGCTCGCGGCTCGGTCACCGTGAGCGCCAACGTGGAACAGGCACAGGTGCTGACGCAAGCGCAGCAGCGCGGGCGGCTCGCGCTCACGCTGCGCAACACCGAGGACATCACGCTAGTCGAAGGGCTGCCCGAAACGACGGCGAAGGACTTGCTGGTGGCGATTCTAAGGATTCCAACCGCCTTGCCATGGTGCGGATTGCGGCCAGAAGTTAACGGATCGGAACTTATGCGCGGTTTTTTCCGCTGAAAGGCGCTCCCGGGACGGAGCCGCTGAGCTTCGCGATGGCGTTCGCGCTGTCGTTCGTCTTCATGTACCTGATCTTGGCCGCGCAGTTCGAGTCCTGGCTCTACCCGGTGATCATCCTGCTCAGCTTGCCACTGACGGTGCCGTTCGCGCTGCTCTCGCTGATCCTGTTCGGCCAGGGTCTGAACCTGATGTCGGCGCTCGGCTTGCTGGTGTTGTTCGGCGTGGTGAAGAAGAACTCGATTCTGCAGATCGATCACACCAACCACCTGCGCAAGCTGGGCCGCCCACGCCTCGAGGCGATCTTGGAGGCCAATCGCGACCGCCTCAGGCCGATCTTGATGACGACCCTGGCCTTCGTCGCGGGCATGATCCCGCTCGCGCTCTCGTACGGCATCGGCTCGGGCAGCAACCGCAACATCTCGGGCATCGTGATCGGCGGCCAGAGCCTGTCGCTGCTGCTCACGCTGGTCGCGATCCCGGTCGCCTACTCGCTGTTCGACGACGTCATCGAGTGGCGAAAGCGCCGCAAGGCTCGCACCGCGGTCGACCGCGGTGAAGCCGAGCTCGACCGCCTACTGGGCGACCCGTCCCCGACCAGCGCCGAAGAGTAGCGCCGGGATTGCACTTCATCGGGAAGAGCTGGCCAGGCCTGGCGTATGCTGGGAAGGATGAGAGCTTTTGCTTGGAGTGGGCTCGGCGTGGTCGCGGCGCTGGTGGGTGCCGCCTGCGGGTCAGGGTCACAGAGCTCGAAGTCGGCCGGAGGCGGCACTGCGGGCGCGGGCGCTGAGACGAGCCAGGCCGGAACGGGAGGGGCCGCCGCGGGTGGGGGGGCGAGCGGCAGCGGCGGCTCGGCTGCGAACGGTGGCATGGCGGGCGCCCCTGGCGAGATCGACGTCAGCTGCCGGGAACACACCACGAACCACAGGGCTGGGTCCGAAATCGGGCTCCGAGAGCGCGTGACCGCCGAGGGGGATCGCGCCTTCATCGGTTACTACGACAAGGCGCGCGGCACCGAATGCAATTTCGTTCGCGATGCCGAGGGGGTCATGCGCTGCTTCCCGCCCGTTCGTTCGCAGGGAGATGCGCGGTTTTACTTGAATGCCGACTGCTCGCAAGCGGTCGCCTACCGAGGGATCTGCTCGCTCGACCACTTCACCATCCCGGCCAGCGACGAGAGTTGTAACGATCGCTATCGCGTCTACTCGTTTGGCGCCCCCGTAGCGGACGGTATGGTCTGGGAGCGCAACATCGCCGGTGAGTGCGTTGAGCACGGGCAGATCAACAATCTTCATCAGCTCGGCGAAGAGCTGGTTGCGGCCGACTATCCTGCCGTCAGCGAGACGACGTGGAGCGGGGCAGGGCGTATCGCGCGCTCGGGTTTCGAGGGGCCTGGCGGGCTGCGCGTCGTCCGCGACTTTCGCGATACGGAGCTAGACGAGAGCTGCGCGATCAGCACGCTCGCGGACGGCAAGCGCTACTGTGCCCCGTTTCGGCTCGGCAGCTTCGAGCTCACTGACGAAACGTGCCAGGAGACGTTGTTGTCGACCAGGTCTGTTTGTGGCGGGCCGGTCGCGAAGTTCGGGTCCGGCGCGGCTCAGTCGTGCCTGGGCAGCGCTTACGTCGAACGCGACCAGCCCTTCACGGGCGCGCTCTCCCTGCGAGGGAGCTGCCAACCTGCCACCGCCGAGCAGACGGAGGGGGCGCAGGTGTTCTCGGTCAAGAGCGTGCCGCCCGAGCGCTTCGTGGAAATGACGCTGGTCGTGGAGGAGAGCGATCCAGGGCGTCTCAAGCCGACCTACAACACCTCGGCCGATGGCGCGTGTTGGTTTCAGGGGTGGTACGACGCCGAGCACGACGTCGCCTGCGAATTCGCGCTCACCACCGACGGCTCACACCGCTGCGTGCCCCGCGAGCGCCCGCTCACCCGCGCTTACACCGACGCGAGCTGCACCGTTCCGGTTGCTTACTACGTCGCCTGTAGCGCGGAGGTCGCGCCCAAGCTGGTGAGCGTGATCGTGGACCAGGACTGTACCGAGACCACCGTGGAGGTGCGTCCGCTCGTGGCTAGCCTCGAAGGCGCAGCTCTACCGCCGCTGTGGACCGCGAGCGGCGCCGGTTGTCAGGTGTTCACCCCGTCGCCCGCTTCCACCTATCACCAGTTCGGCGACCCGCTGCCGCCCGAGACGTTCATGGAGGCCGTCGCCGAGCTTTGAAGATGGGCTTCAGTGAACGCCGCCGACGAGGATTCTAAGGATTCCAACCGCCTTGCCATGGTGCGGATTGCGGCCAGAAGTTAACGGATCGGAACTTATGCGCGGTTTTTTTCGCTGAAAGGCGCTCCCGGGACGGAGCCGCTGTCTGATTGGTTAGAGCGCGCGTAAGCTCTTGTAGATTGGCCTTTTGGGTGAGTACGGTCGGCTCCCAGGGAAGAAAGCTGATCGCGCCGGAATCCAAAAGCGGCTTCAACTCGCGCAGACGGTCGAGGAGAGGGGGGAGAACTTCCCGAATTCGATTCTTTCGCCGGTCTGGTGGTACCTGCCAGAGGCCTTTCCAGTGAGAGATGGGTGCACCTCCTGCCCCGAAAAAATCGGAGTTCGCATCTGGCATCAGCTCCCAGGCTCGATTGGCGGACTCGGAGAAGAAGCTAATGAAGGGATCGGGAAGCCATACTTTCTCGGACGTGAGCAATGGAATGGCCAACGCGGTGGCGTCCACTGAGCGTTCGACCAGCGCCGTCCCGTGGGATAGGCCCAGATGCACGGAACCGACAGCCGGTTTGGGGCGCGTCGTTGACGCTTCTTCGAACGCGCGCGCAACCGCCTTCCAGTCTTTCATGCTGTACTTGGAGAGGTTTTGCTCAGGCGACAGTAGTTCCCATGCCTCGAGGATTTCTAGTGTGCTCAGCGTCATGATTGCGGCCCCCTAACGCTTGCCGTTGTGCCGCAGCACGACCGCCCAGCAGGATAGACCAACCGGCGCCCTTCCTCAAAGAGGAACAAGGGCGGGCGTCGAGCGCTGACTTTTCGTCCGAAGGCAGAGGCCTAACAAGTTGCTGACGGCACCAACGGCTAGTTAGGAAGCGCTCAGGTACGGACCGGGTACATCGGTAACACTTAAACCGGAAGCATGGGTGACACGCGCCCTCACGCCCTGGAAAAAAAGTCACCCGTGGACCAGCGAGAGAATTCATCTGCGACGGTCGCCTCGGGGTCTTCACATCAGCGAGCTCTATGACCCTGAGGCGGCAGGTCCAAAGCGAGGCACCTGAATCAGGAGTGCTCAGAAAGACGCCTCGTGTCAGGGACCCGTGGTGAGGCATCGAATCCATTGACCTAATCAGCCGACTGGCTACTGGTCGGTCGCGAGGTCGCAGGGGACTTCGATAGACATGTTTGAGAGAGCTACAACCGAGCCATTCGGTTTCACTAACAATTTCGTACTATTCTCATACGGCGGTCGAGTGATTGTCCCACCGCTGACTAGGGATGCCGACAAGAGAACTTGCTTGCCGGGAACGAGCCCTGTTGAGTCCATGCACCCTTGAAAATGCCCAAACTCGGATCCGTTGTGTGATTGCCAATCAATCGTCACGAGCCCGTGGGGACTTACCCGTGTAACGTTGAAGCCCCAGGTGTTTGAACAACGCCAAGTCCCCGTCAGGTCCGCGGGCGGTCGCGCGCTACCACATTCGGCTAGCGCGCTGCACGAGGAGTCGACCGAGGATAGCTCGCGGTTCATGCAAGTATCGAATGTCACACCACGAACTTGGCTCGAAGGAGCTTTGCTCGCGTCTGTGGGCTTTTGTCCTTGACCGCAGCCTATGCAAAGAGCGCACAGAACCGCGATCCGCCCCAGAGTTCCCATCGAGTGATTCATCTCTGTCATCTTCATCTCCCCAGCTCCGCGACGCTACCGCGGGATAACCGCGTCCGTCTAGGAGATTCTAAGGATTCCAACCGCCTTGCCATGGTGCGGATTGCGGCCAGAAGTTAACGGATCGGAACTTATGCGCGGTTTTTTTCGCTGAAAGGCGCTCCCGGGACGGAGCCGCTGGCTCGCGAAGTTGTAGTTGCCGCACTTGTGCTCCGTCTGCATGACCGGAGCTTTCGGTGCCAGCGTGGCCACTGTGCTCTGTAGGTTCCACTGCAGGCCGAAGCCTTTGACGTACTGCATGGCCTCCGGATCGTCGGCGATGGTGGTGGCGATGTTGGCGTCGTCGGGGTGCGACATCGTCCCGCACCAAACTTCCGCGCTGAGATTCATCTCCTCGAACTTCGGTCCGAGGTAACTCTTGATGAAGTCGATGAAGAGCTCGTGCGTCCAGCGCACCCTGGCATACCCGGGCTCGTTTTGCGGATGAACGGCCTCGATCTCGATGCCCTCGCCGCTGTAGGCCTCGACGAACTTTGCGAAGTAGAGCGCATGCGCTTCGAGCGTTTGCGCGTCGCTCCTCATGTTGCGTCCGTCCATCATCCAACTGGGAACCACCCAGGGGCTCGCGAAAAAACGGATGTCGCTTTTGATCTTCTGCGCCGCTTTGATGAACGGGATCAGCATCTCGTGATCGCGAGCGATCGAGAAATCGTCCATCTTGTGCGCGCGACGGCTGGTTGATGTGCTTGGGCGCCGGCAGGTCGATGGCATTCGCGGCGGCGGAGGGTGGACGCG
>JAEYOT010000562.1 GCA_023411445.1 Pseudomonadota bacterium | reverse complement strand
GCTCGCGCGCGCCGAGCGTCAGGATCGTGCCCGCCGCGCGCGGGCGGCGGCTGAGCGCGCCCGGACGCAAGACGGACCGCTGGCGCTCCGCTCGGAGCTAGCCTTCGCCAATAGCGCGCGCACCTGGCTCGTCGGCTCGCGCTTGACCGCCGAGGCCACGCTGGCGCCGCCGCTGCGCGTCGATCTCGGAGCCGAGCTCTGGACCGGGCGCTTCCGCGCTGAGCACGGCCTCCAGCTCGAAGGGCTCAGCGTGGCGCCGGCCTATCGCTTCGTCGTCACGCGCTGGCTGGACGTGGACGCGGGCCTGCGCGCCACGGCGCTGCTCCTTCAGCTGCCGAGCGCGACGGCGCTCGACGGCGTGACGGAGCAGGACAGCTCTTGGACAGCGCGCGTCGACGCTGGGGCGCGAGTCGAGCTGCGCCTGACGCGCCAGTTGCGTGCGCTGCTCGGTGTCGAGACGGGTGCGCTGCTGCGCAGCCCCACCTTCACGATCGCCTCGCGTAACGAGCGACTGAGCGGGGCTTGGTGGGGCGCGTCATTCGGCCTCGTCGTCACGCCGCCGCGTTGACAAAAAAGCTGACGACCCGGAGCGCGCACGGCACGCCGGGTCGTCGAAGAGGGGGCCGGCAGCTCAGCTTGGTAGAGCGCCGGGGAAAAGGACAGCGGCTCGCGGCGAGGGGAACACCGCAAGCGCGCTGAGAAGAAGAACAACGGGCCGCGCGAGGGGATTCATCGCGGCCCGTTGAGGAAAAAACAACAGGCCGAAGTGAGGGGATTGCACTTCGGCCCGTTGGGGAGAGGACAGCGGTCCCGTAGAGGGGATGGGTCCACGAGCCGCTGGGAACGGGGCGGCAGCACTCGAGGGAGTGACGCAAGGGGAGGGGGGAACAGAAGCAGGAATCACGGGAGCTGGACTAGCGAGTGCCGCCTGCGCAGCCTCTTTGCACCGGACGTGCCAGCACTTCGTCGACGTGATTTCAGTGACTTAGCGCCCCACTCGCTTCAGGTTTGTGTCTCAGGCGCGAGCGCTGTTTCAGATGTGGATCGCGACTATGTCTCGCGACGGGACGCGAACAGGATTTCACGATCAGCTCGCGTCAGACTGACGAACCGACCGTCGATGCGAAAACCATCCCGACCATCCGGTAGGGGCTCTCGACGGCAACCGCGCACTTTGACGCGGATCGTGACCGAACGCTCTGCGGCGGCGTGCGTCGCCTCGACCGTGGAGCCCGGTGGGGACGGCGCGGACGAAGCGAGCACCACGAAGTCGCCGTCGTGCTCCACGATGAAGGCGTCCCCGCCGCCGCGCTTGAGCTGCAGCTGCACCGGAGCCTGGCTCATCCCTTGCGACCTCGACGCATGGCGGCCTCCGCCTCACGGTCCGCCATCTTGGCGCGGAGCGCGTGGCGCTTGTCGTGCACCTTCTTACCGCGGGCGAGCGCGAACTCCAGCTTGGCGCGGCCGCTCTTGATGTAGCACTTGGTGACGATCAGCGTCATGCCCTCGCGCTCGACGAGCCCGGTCAGCTTGTCGATTTGCTCGCGGTGCAGCAAGAGCTTGCGCGGCCGGCGCTCTTCGTGGCCGAAGGCAGCGTGCTTGAGCGGAGGTATCCGCATGCCCTTGACCCAAGCCTCGCCGCGGCTGTCGATGTCTACCCAGGCGTCCGTCAGGTCCGCCGTGTTCTCGCGGAGCGAGCGGGCTTCGCTGCCAATGAGCACCAAGCCGGCTTCGTAGGAGTCACCAAGCTCGTAGTCGAAGCTGGCGCGGCGGTTCTTTGAGACCAGGCGGTCGCCGCCGGGGGTTTTCTTGTCTGCCGCCATCGTCCAGCTCGCGGGGGCGGAATATGCGGGCAGATGGCGGGCCGAGCAAGGGCCCGTTACTGGCCCAGCAGATCGGACACTTTTTGCGCGATCCCGAAGCTGCCGAGGCACATTTCGTCCAGCGTCTCCTCGCCCAGGGCGACGTCACGCGGCTTGGTCAGCCCCTGCTCCCGCAGCGCGGCCTGCACGAAGCCGTTGCTCAGGCTGTTGTCGGAGGTGCAGCGCAGAGCCAGCACAGCGCCCGGCTCGAGCGTCGGGCGCTCGGGCGAATGGGCGTGTCGTACAGGTAGCCGCGCTGCCAGTTGAAGCAGCTCGAGCGCGCCGATGTATTCCGGGATGCCGGCTTGGTAGCGCCGGAGCTGCACGCTGGTGGCGTCGTCCACCTGAGGGCTGCCGCTCGGGTGGTAGTGCACCTGGACCACGATGCGGCCGAGCTTTTCGTCACGCGGCACGGCGACGCGCGCCGTGACGAAGCCGCAGCGTGCGGTGTCGGTCTCGAGCCAGTCCCGTTCGAGCGTGAAGGGCGAGCCTTCACACGCTGGGCTGGCTGCCGCGTCGGTCGCGAACGGATCTCCGCCCCGTCGCCGAGCTCCACCAGCAGCGCGCGCTTCGTTTCGCCTTCGTCGTCGGTCGCTGAGCTGCACGCCGCGCGCAGGGGCAACGCTCTGCACGGGGAGGAGCGGTACATCGCCGCGGCAGCGTGCCACGATTGTCACGACCGGTGGCCGGCATTACGTTGCCGCCTCCCGATGCACAAGACCATCCTCGAGGGAGCCCGCACGCACAACTTGCAGGGCGTGAACCTCGAGCTCGAGCCCGGGCAAATCGTGGCCATCACGGGCGTGAGCGGCGCCGGCAAGAGCAGCCTGGCGCTCGATACCCTGTACGCCGAGGGCCAGCGCCGCTTCGTGGAGAGTTTCAGCCCCTATGCGCGCCAGTTCCTGGAGCGGCTCGAGCGCCCACCCGTCGAGCGGCTCGAGCCCATCCCGGCCGGCATCGCGGTGGACCGGTGCGCGCCGGTGAAGAGCTCGCGCTCCACGGTGGCCACGATGGCGGACATCGAGCCCTACCTGGCGGCCCTGTTCTTGCGGGAAGCCGTGCCGGTTTGTCCCGAGCACGGCCTACCAGGCGTGGAGCTCACGGTGGAGCACGCCGCCGCGCGCGCGCTGGAGCTAGCCGGCGGTGAGCGCGCCGTCATCAGCTACTCGCTCACGGTGAAGAGCCGCGAGCAGTACTTGGAGGTGCGAGAGCAGCTCGTCCGCGAAGGTTACCGGAGGCTGCTGATCGACGGCGACGCGCACGACATCGACGCGCTCAAGCCGAGCGTCGCGGCCAAGCGGGGCGCGCTGCACGTGGTGATCGACCGCCTCGGTAAGGGCACCGAGCGCGAGCGCGCGGCCGCAGCCATCGAGACGGCGTGGCAGCGTGGGGCGGGGCTCACTCACCTGCACGTGGCCAGCACCGTGCACCGCATGCGCCGTGGCCTGTCGTGCCCCACCTGCGCGGCCCCGCTGGAGGCGGCTCGACCCGGCTTGTTCAGCTACGAGTCGCCGGTGGGTGCATGCCC
>JAEYOT010000419.1 GCA_023411445.1 Pseudomonadota bacterium | reverse complement strand
CGCCTACGCCAAAGAGCTCCCCGCGCTCGATTTTGTCACCTTCGTGGTGTCGATGAGCCACTCTGCGCTCCTCCACCTGGGCGACGCCCCCGATCCCGCAACGGGCGTGCGCGAGAAGAACCTGCCGCTCGCCCGCCAGACCATCGACCTCTTGGCGGTCCTCCAAGACAAGACACGCGGCAACCTGAGCGGCGACGAAGAGCGCGTGCTCTCCCAAGCCATCTACGACCTGCGCATGCGCTTCGTCGAGGTCGCGAAGGAAAAGTGAGGCTCCTCGGGCGCGCCTGGTGGATCGCGGCGGGGGCGGCGCTGCTGCTCGCTGGCTGCAAGCGTCCAGCGCCGCCAGGCGCAGGCTCAGGCACTGCGGCGGCGGTGCCTTCGGGAGCGCAGCCTGTCACCGGCGCGCCCATCATCTCGCAGCCGGTGCAGGTGGTCGCGCCGCCGGGAGCGCAAGCACCGAACACCTTCGCGGATCTGGCTGCCAAGGCCGATCCGGCGGTGGTGTTCGTCAAGACGCTGCAGGAGCGGCGCGGCCTCACCGGACGTCGCCAAGTGGTCGGTGAGGGCGTCGGGAGCGCCTTCGTCTACGATCCCAGCGGCGGCTTGATCCTGACGAACAACCACGTGATCGAGGGCGCCAGCGAAATCTACGTCGTCTTTGGGCGCAAGCGGCAGGTGAAGGCCACCGTCGTGGGCCGCGATCCGCGTACGGATATCGCCGTGATCCGCGTGGACGAGAAGAACCTTCCGTTCTTGCCGCTTGGTGATTCGGAGGCCGTGCGCGTGGGCGACTGGGTGGTGGCCATCGGCAACCCCTTCGGCCTGTCGCCCACCGTCTCGGCCGGCATCATCAGCGCCAAAGGCCGCACCATCGCGGACGTGAAGGGCCTAGACGAGTCCGGCTACTACGACTTTCTGCAGACTGACGCGAGCATCAACCCCGGCAACTCCGGCGGTCCGCTGCTGGACATGGCCGGGCGCGTGGTGGGCATCAACACCGCGATCCGTCGCAGCGCGAACAACATCGGGTTTGCGATCCCGATCAACATGGTCAAGGAGCTGCTCCCCCGCTTGATCGCCGACGGCAGCGTCAAGCGTAGCGCCATCGGCGTGGTGGTCGCGCCGCTGATGCCGGAGGATCGCGAGCGCCTGAAGCTGACCGAGGAGACGGGGGTGCTCGTCAGCGTGGTCGTACCGGGCGGGCCCGCCGACAAGGCAGGCCTGATGGTGGACGACGTGATCCTCTCCTTCGAGGGTGAGGCGCTGCCCGGCCCGGATCGACTGCGCTGGGTAGCAAGTCTAGCCGGTGTAGGTAAAACGGTGACCCTGCGCGTCGCGCGCGGAGGGCGCTTCTTCGACCTGCAGGTCAAGCTGGACGCATTGCCGGAGCGGGCCCTGCCCTCCACGCCGCTGCAGCCCGAAGAAGACTTCCCCTGAGCGCGTGAGCCCGGCGCTACCGCCGGAGGAGAAAGCTACGGGGGAGAAGCAGTGAGGGGCTTCCGTATCACGACGGGAGATGTCGCAAAGTATTCTTGCTCCGCGGCTGATTTTGGCGGACTCGGAGCCGCCGAAGCCCGTTCCCGAGATCGCCCGTGATCGAAATGTCAGGGTGGTGAATAGGGGGGACCAGCCCGCGTCCAACCGGCTGGAACGTGAGCATGAATCGCAAGAGGACCTCCGGCTCATCCAGCGCGCGCAGGCGGGCGACAGCGGCGCGTTCCGGCTGCTGGTGGAGCGACATCAGCGCCGCGTCTTCGCCATCGCGCTGGGGCTGGTGCGCGACGAGCAGGACGCGCGCGAGATCGCTCAAGAAGCCTTCTTGCGCGTCCACAAAGGGCTCGCGCAATTTCATGGCGGCTCGAGCTTCTTCACCTGGCTCTACCGCATCGTCACGAACCTCTCCATCGACCTCATGCGCAAGCCTTCACGGCGTGAGGCGGAGCTGCATTTCGCGCTCGAGGTGGACGAGGGTGAGTCTCCGCTCATCCCACAAGCCATCGACGCGGATCCGTTCGACGCGGTGCGGCGCGGCCAGCTGTCGCAGCGCATCCAGCGCGCGCTCGACGCCCTCCCTGCCTACCACCGCGGGGTCATCCTGATGCGCGAGATAGAGGGCATGAGCTACGAGGAGATGGCCGAGGCCATGCAGGTGTCCAAGGGCACGATCATGAGCCGGCTATTTCACGCTCGGAAGAAGCTGCAGCGCGCGCTGTCGGATTGTCATGAGGAAGAATGTCCTGGAGCGAGCAGCGCGTGACCGACGAAGCCCAGCTGCTTCAGCGCTACCTGGACGGCGAGCTGTCGTCGCGGGAGGCGGCGGCTTTTCGGGAGCGGTTGGCAGCCTCGCCAGAGCTACGCCGCGAGCTGGCAGAGCTACGCCAGGTGGGCAGCGCGCTCCGCGACTGGGCAGCCCAGCAAGGCCAACGCGCCGCCCCGCTCCTGGAAGTGACGCTGCGTCGCGCCGGCCAGAGCGAAGCAAAGCCGCGCCGCCACCTCGCGCTAGCCGTCGCCATGGTCTCAGGCCTTGCCTTGCTGCCCTCGGCGCACGAGCCGTTCCCGTCACGTATCCCGGTTGCGGTCGCGCTCTCCGAGCAGCCTGCGCCCGCGGCGGCGATCGAGCGACTGGTTGCGGTGGACGAGCGCGCGCAAGTCTTCTTGGTGCGGGGCTCCAGCACGCCGGTCGTTTGGCTAAACGATAGTGAAGGCGAGGCGAGCGGGCAGGATCCGGGCTGAGCGCATGCACGGCCTCCGTCTTCGCAAGTGGGCGCTGTGCGTCGGGTGCGTCTTGTCGCTCTCGAGCGCCGCGCTGGCCGAGCTGGCGCCGGCAGGCTCGCGCAGCGTCCCAGCGCAGTCGCCGGACAAGGACGCGCCGCGAGCCGAGACGGTGGTGGAGGTCAGCGTGCTCCACGGCACCAAGGACGAAAAGGCCAGCGACCCGCGTATCGGCGACATGCCGGAGCTGCGCGACGGCCCCTTCGCGCAGTACGGCAGCTACCAGCTGCTCAGCCGCACGGAGCTACCGCTGCGCCAGGGCGACAAGCGCCAGCTGCAGCTCCCGAACGGTCGCCGGCTGGAAGCGCGGCTCGAGCAGCGCCTGCCCGACGGCAGCTCCCGGGTCGTCGCTAGCATCAATCGCCCGGGGCATCGGGACTTCTTGCCGCTGCTCGAGGTGAAGGCTCGCCCCGGCCAGTCCTTCATCGTCGCCGGGCAGAGCTACAAGCGCGGCATCCTGGTGCTGGTGTTCAAGGTCATTCGCTGAGCGGCAAGCTCACCGCGGCCGGCAGCGTGAGCGTGAAGGTCGTCCCGCTGCCTGCGGCGCTACTGACCTGGATCGTGCCGCCGTGCGCGTCCAAGATGCCCCGCACGATGGACAGCCCCAGGCCCGTCCCGCGCCCGTCTGTCTTGGTCGTGAAGAAGGGCTCGAAAATCTGCGGCATGGCCTCGGGCGGGATGCCGCCGCCCGTGTCGCTCACGTCCACGCGCACGCTGCTGCCGTCGTCGATCGAGCGCGCCGTGACGCGCAGCTCGCCGCCCGCGCCCGCCATGGCGTGGGCCGCGTTGGTGAACAGGTTGACGAACACCTGCGTGAGCTGGCCGAAAATGCCGGCCACGGTCGGCAGCGGCTCGGCGTAGTCACACTGCACCTCGACCTGGCCGTCCGCGAACTCATGCTCGCAGAACACGACCGCTCGCTCGATCACCTCTTCGATTTGCACGGGGCCGCGCACGTCTCCAGTCGGCTTCGCGTAGGCCACCAGGTCCCGCGTGAATTTGAGGATGCGCTGAGCGGCCTCACCGATGCGCCGGACCCGCTCGGCGTCCTCGGTCAAGCTGGGCGATTGTCCCTGGCTCAGCTTCTTGGTCAGGTAGTCCGAGTAGGCGATGATGGAGGAGAGCGGGTTGTTCAGCTCGTGCACGACGCCGGCCACGATCTGCCCGAGCGACGCCAGCTTCTCCGTTTGGATCACCTGCTCTTGCAGGCGGTGCAGCCCACGCGCGGCCTCTTCGACGCGCGCGTAGGCGCGGAGCCGCGCGAGCGCGGCCCCCAGCACCATCGCCGCCTGCTCGGCGATCTCTCGCCGCAGGGGGCTCAGCGGCTCGTGACCCGTGTCGCGAGCCACGTGCAGCGTGGAGCCGGAGACGCCGGAGCCGTCCGCAAGCTCGTAAATGCGCTCCTCGGCGTAGCTGGGGAACAGCCGAGACGGGTCGCGCTCCGGGCCCCGACGCCTGCCCGGCGGTAGGCGGTACACCACCGCCCGCTCCGCGCGCCCGGCTTGCACCAGGCAGACGCCGAGGGCGCAGCCGGGGAACAACATCGCGGCGCCGTCCAAGAACAGCCGCCCCAGCTCCTCGCTGCTCACGTCGATGGGTAGCGTCGTCGAGAGCCGCAGCAGGACGTCGCGCCAGGGCTCGGCGATAGGCGCCTCCGAGGCTCTGCGGGGGCCAGAGGGCGCGGGGCGCGTATCGCGCGGCGCTTCGCCTAGCTCGCCGCTCCCGGGTGGGGACTTGATGGCGTCGGGGTTCCGGCTCATCAGACGTCCTTGGCTCCTGGCTCGGTGCCGCTCGCCTTCTCCAAATCCAAGATCTTGGCGCCCCCGACATAGGTCTTGGTCTCGTATTTGGTGATCTTGCCGACCTTGCGCACGATCTCTGCCATGCGCTCGGACTCGCGGATGATCACGGCCGCCGCGCTGGACAGTTGCGCGTCTTGAGCCAGCTTGCGCCGAAGCAGCTCCGCGTAGCCGATCACGCTGGTCAGCGGTTGATTCAGCTCATGCGCCGCGGCGCCAGCCAGCTCCGCCACGATCGCCATGCGCTCGCGCGCTCGCAGCTCTTCCTGCGCGCGCTCCAGCCGCTCCTGCATGCGCAGGCGCTCGCGAATATCTGTAAAGATGCCGACGCTGCCGATCGGGCGCCCATTGTCCAGCACCAGCGAGGCGGAGAGCGTCACGGGGATCTGGCTGCCGTCCGAGCTGAGCATGTCCACCCGGTAGTCCTCGAGGCGGCCGTAGCCGCTGAGCTCCGGATCTCGGATCTTCTTCATGATGTCGCGCGCTACACCGGGGGGGTAGAGACGCTCGACGCGCATCTTGCCCACTACCTCGCTGGGGCCGTAACCGAAGATGCGCGCCGCGGCGCGGTTGAACAGGAGCACCGTGCCCTTCAGGTTGGCCGAGACGATGCCGTCCACCGAGCTGTCGATCACGCGCTCCAAGAACTCTTTGGTCTGCTTCAGCTCGACGGCCGTCTGTCGCTCGAGCGTCACGTCGCGGAAGGTGCACAGCACCGCGTCGTCCTCGTGCAGCACGGAGCTGAAGCTCACGTTGAGCATGATCGGCTCGCCGCCGCGGTCGCTGATGGTGATGTCGACGCCGCGCGGATAGATGCCGTCGGAGAAGCCGCGCAGCATGCGATCGCCGCGCTCGCGGTCGGCGCTGGTCACCAAGTCCGTGATGCGCAGCGCCGTCAGCTCCGTCTCGCTGTAGCCGATGATCTCTCGAGCGCGCGGGTTGGTAAACAGGATCTGCCCCAGGCGATCGATCACGATCATGCCATCGGCTGCGCTCTCGAAGAAGTCCGCGTAGCGGCGGAACAGCTGGACGCGTCGCTCGGCTTCCTGCCGCGCGCTGGTGATCTTCTCCGTTTCCGCTCGCAGGGACTGCAGGATGCGCGCGTTTCGCAAGGCGATGGCCATGGCGTTGGCCACGGTGGTCACGAGCGACAGATCGTACGCGTGCAGCGCCGCGCGGCCCTTGGAGCGCAGGAACAGCACGCCCATCGGGCCGTGGTCGTGCAGGATCGGTAATAGGGCCAGCGAGTTGAAGCCCGGCGCGGCCTCGCGCTGCCTCACCACCTCGAACAGCGGGTGGCGCGCGGCGTCGCGGATCACGAGCGCTCGCCCGGTGCGGCACACCTCGCGGATCTCCGGGTACTTGCCGAGGTCGATCGGCAAGTCACGCAGCTGCTCGTCGTCGCTGGTGGCCAGCACGTAGCCGAGATCGCCGGACTCGGCGAAGAGCACGATGCTGCAGCGATCCACGTGCGCCACCTCGGCGACGCGCTGCACGACGGTGAACAGGATGTCGCGAATGTCCAGCGTGGACGCCAGCTTTTGCGTCAGCTCGAGCACGGTCTGCTGGTGACGCTCGCGCTGACTGATGCGCTCCACGTACTCGCGGACGCGCATTTGCCCGCGAAGCCGGGCGATCAACTCGGCTGGCCGGAACGGTTTGTGAACGTAGTCGTCCGCGCCAGCGGCGAACACTCGCTCGATCTCGTCGTCCGACTCCAGCGCCGTGAGCACCACCACTGGAACTTCTGCCAGGCGCGGTGTCTGTCGGATGTGGTGGAGGATTTCGTAGCCGTCAGGCGCTGGCATCACCAGATCCAGCAGCACTACCTGCGGCGCGTGCTCCGCCAAGTAAGCGAGTGCCTGCGCGCCGGACTCCGCGGACACGTTGGCTAGGCCTGCGTCCGTCAGCGTCTGGCATAAGACGTGCCGACTCACTGCGTCGTCATCGACGACTAGGATCGTCTCCTCGAAGGCCACGAAGGAACGAGGCTATCACGGCGCCGGCCCGGCGCGGGCGGTTCGGGAGGCTCCTTTGCCTTCCTGGGGCCTTCTCGGTATATACGGCCGCGTGAGTCGGGTCCCACCGCACGTCGCAGGTGGCTCGAGCCCCCCCGGAGGGCACGAGCTCGAAGAGCTGGAGGAGCTCGGCGACGACGCGATCATTGCACAGCAGACCGCGGCTCACTCGCCCCAGCCTCGCGCACAAGTCACGGAGGAAGCGCGCTCGGTGGTGATCTCGGATCACCCGCCCCAGCGCGGTCCCTCTTCCAAACCTCCCGCCGGCAAGCGCCGCTCCGAGCGCACGGAGAAGACCGTGGTGATCCGCGACCGTCGGCAGGTGGAGGATCTGCGGCGGGAGATGGAGCGGCGCAAGGCGCAGGCCGTGCCCGCCTCGCCAGCCGGCAAGGGCATCTGGCTGTGGGTAGCTGTGGGCGTCGCCGCCTTCCTGATGGGCGGTCTCGTCGCGCTGTTCGCGACCGGGGAAGACACCGCGCAGGTCGCGCCGCTGTCGTCGTCGGCCGCCCCGGCTGCGCCAGCTCCGACGCCAGCGCCGACCCCGCTCGAGCCCCCCTCGGTCAGCATCGACGAGCTGCCCATCGAAGGCAGCAAGAAGAACTGAAGCTCAATCCACCAAGGAGGCGGGGGCAGTCCTCACGCTGTAGCCCAGCGCGGTGAGCGCGGGTGTCACCAGCTTACCGTCGCCCACCACCACGATCACGAGGCGCTCGGGATCGAGCAACGCCGCGCTCTCGAGCAGCGACGTGGGCGTCTCCGCGGCGAGCACGCTCGGGTAGCGAGAGTAGTAGTCGAACGGCAGCTGGTGCAGCCACAAGTCGCCCAGCGTGGAGCCGATGCGCGCGCCATACTCCAGACGAGCGCCGATGGATTGCAGCAGATCCGCGCGGGCGCGGTGCAGCTCTGCGGCGGTGATCGGCTTACCGCGCTTGGGGTCAGCGAGCAGCGTGAGCTCCTTGATGGCTTCCGCTAGCGCTTCCGCCGTCACGTCGCTGCGCACGCTGGTGCCGATGTACAGCGCCCCCCAGTGCTGGGTGGCCAGGTTCTGTGCGCGCGCGCCGTAAGTGTAGGCGTGCTCTTCGCGCAGGTTCATGTTCAAGCGAGACGTGAACAAGCCGCCGAACAGCGTCGTGAGCAGCTCGCGCTGCTCGTAGCCGGCCGCAGCCCGTCGGGGTAGGGGCTGAGCCAAAGCCAGCGCGGACTGCACGGCGCCTGGCCGATCGACGAGCAGCACCTGCCGGGCCGGCGGAGGGGGTGGCGGCGTGAACGGCTGCGCCAGCACGCGCCCGGCCTTGCCGAGTCGCTTGAACGCGCGCTCAGCCGCTTGCTGCACGGCGCCGAGCTCCACATCGCCGACCACGATCAGCGCGGCGTCCGGCGCGCCGTAGGCTTTGGCGTGGAAATCCACGACATCTTTCACCGTGAGCTTGGCGACGTCCGTCAAGCTGCCGCTCACGGGGCTGCCGTGAGGCTCGCCCAGCAGCGAGCGTAGGGCGGCCAGCGCCGCGAGCCGCGCGGGGGCTTGCCGCTCCGCGCGCAAGCCGTCGAGCCACTCCTGCTGCACGCGCTCGAAGTCCCTCGGTGAGAAGGCCGGCTCCGTCACGACCTCACCCAACAGCGCGATGGCGCGCTCCACGTCGGCCGTCAGCGCCGAGAGCGACAGCGTGCTCACATCACGCCCCGCGTCGTCGTCCAAAGTCGAGCCCAGCTGCTCCACCGCTACCGCCAGCTTGACGGCGGGGTGCTTGCGCGTGCCCTCGGTGAGTAGTCGCGCCGTCAGCGCAGCCAAGCCGCTCTTGCCCGGCGGGCATGCGGCGCCGCCGTGTCGTACGACGAACGAGAGGGAAGCGACGGGCACGGCCTTCTTGGCCACCAGCACGGTCATGCCGTTGTGCAGCTTGGCCCGCTCCGGCTCGGGGAAGCGGAGCGGCGACGCTGGACCG
>JAEYOT010000509.1 GCA_023411445.1 Pseudomonadota bacterium | reverse complement strand
CAAGGACTCTGCGCACTTCGCGTCGCGGCCCTCTTCGGTCTTGCAGTCCGTCACCTCGCAACCAGCGAGCGCGAGCGACAGGGCGGATACGGAAAGGCAGGCCAATACGGAAAGCGTTCTCATGGGTAATCCTCGCTACCTTCTTACTCCGAGTCTTGCGCGATCCTTCCCGTGGCCAGTTTACCCGGCTATAACCCCACGGATTTTCGGCACTTTTCGCGGAACGCCGCCAACAGCCGCGCGTGCACCGGCCCCGGCTGGCCGCTCCCCACGCGCTCGCCGTCCACGCTGACCACTGGCACGAGCTCGCGGATGCTGGAGGAGACGAACACCTCGCTCGCTTGCTTCAGGGCTGGGAGCGTCAAGCTCTCGAGCCGCACGGATAGGCCAAGCTCGCCGGCCACCTGCAGCACCGTTTCGCGCGTGATCCCGGCCAAGATGCCGTCGCTCTCGGGCGGCGTCCACAGCGCGCCGTCCACCAGCGCGAAGACGTTCGAGGTTGCGCCTTCGATCACGCGCTCGCGCGCGTCCACGATCAGCGCCTCTGCCGCGTCGGCGGCGCGCGCCACGCGTTGAGCCAGCACCGCAGTCAAGTAGTTGCCGACCTTGGCGCCGGCCGCGGCGCTCTGGTCCGTCACGCGCTCGGTCCGGTAGCTCACGACAGCGACGCCGTTCAAGTAGGTCTCGGCGGGCGGGGCCTTCAGCGGGGTGACGATCACGACGCGCAGCGGGTGGCGTGACAGGCCCGGATCCAGCCCCATCGACTCCCCCACGCCGCGCGTGATCATCAGCCGCACGTAGGATTCGGCGTTACCAGCCCCGACGATGGCGGACGCCACCTCGCGCCCCAGCTGATCGACGCTGACGGGCAGGTCGATGAACACGCGCTCGGCGCTTTGGGCCAGCCGGGTGAGATGCCGCGCGAGCGCGAACGGGCGGCCTCCGTAGGTGCGCAGCACCTCGAACACCGAGTCGCCATAGAGGAAGCCGCGATCGAAGACGCTGACCGTGGCCTGCTCCGGCGCCATCGGGCGGCCGTCGATCAGCACCAGGGAGGTCAAGGTACCGGCCCTACCTGGAGCAGCTCGGAGCCACCCGGCCAGATCAGCTCCAGCTCCAGCGGCACGTTCGACGTCGCGGTCACCCGCGGCTTCTCGCTCGGATCCGTGCGCGCGGCGGCGCGCACATCGAGCACGCCGTCCTCGCCGAACGGGTAGCGGCTGACGCCGAGCTCCTCCGTGCGGCGCAGGTTCCAGGTGAGGCGGCGCGTGCGCGCGTCGTAGCGCAGCCCCAGCAAGTACTCGAACAGGACGGCGATCGGCGTGAGGCCGGTCCAGCCCACGAAATTGCTGCGCCCTCGCCCCTCGCTCGGCTTGTCCGGAGCGTGGTGCTCCCACACGCTCTGCGTCTTCTCGAACGATTCGATCACGTTAAAGTAGTGATTCTCGGCGATCTGCTGGGCGAGCTCGTGATAGCCGCGCTCGCTCAAGCCGCGCAGCACCATGTAGTTGGTGGGCGCCCACACCCCGCCGAGCCACAGCGCGCCGTCGCCATCGTAGCCCGGCGTGTCCGCCGACAGGCTGGGGATGCGGTGCAGCCGGCGAAACTCGCTGTCCAGCTCCAGGTGCGAGACGAAGCGCGCGAGCCGATCGGCTGGCACCACGTCCGCGAGCAGCGCCCAGTAGGCGCCGATGGTCTTTACCTCGGTGAGGCGGCTCTGGTCCCGGCGCAAGTCGTGAAAGAAGCCGGTGCTGTCGTCCCACAGGTGCTGGTTGATCCAAGGGATGAGCTGCGCGTTCTCCTCCTCGAAGTCCTGCACCTCGTCGCGCCGTCCCAGCAGGTCGGCGAAGGTGAGCACGATGCGGTTGGCCAGCACGGCCTGCAGCGTGGCGTCCACCCACGTGCGGTGCGCGTGGTCGATCTGAGCTTGCGCGCCCGCCGGGATGCGCGGCTGGTTATCCATGCCGCTGGAGAGCCCCGTGCCCCAGTAGCTCCCGTTCGGCCACGTCCGGTACTTGCGGTTCCACAAGCCGTATGCCACGAGCGCCGGGAACACCTGGCTCACACGCTCGCGATCGCCAAACTGCAGGAAGTATTCGTACTCGCTGAGGCCGAGCACGTTCGGCCCGCTGCCGGCCGGATCGAAGCGGCTGTAGCACTCGCTGCCGTTGGCCTCGCGAAACTGACGGCAGATGCCGCCGTCGGGGTGCTGCTTGCAGTAAAAATTGTCCAGCGTGTGCTGGAACTTGAAGGCGCGATCGCCGTAGCGCCCGAACAGCGTGATGAACACCGAGTCCCACATGTACAAACAGTCGTTGAACATGGTGGACGAGAAGTCCGAGACGAAGCCGTTGTCGTCCGTGGCTCGTCGGAAGTTCTGAAAAGCGATCTCCCAACAGCGCCAGTAGCAAGCGATGGCGGAATCGTGCCCGCTCCAGTGCGGCACCGGCAGTAGCCGCTCGCGCGCCTCAGCGAAGGTGGGAAACTCCTGGGCGGGCCGGCGCGGCCGCCGCCGAAACGGGTTTTCGTTCGCGAACGGGACGTCCACGTAGGTGGCGACGTAGCTCGTGTCGAAGGGCCGATTGCGGAGGTTGAGCGGGTTTCGCATCGCCGGAAATTTCTTGCGAAGATCCTCGGGTTCGCGCTCGGTCTGAGGCCAGATCCGAGCCGAAATCCGCCTCCTGCGAATACCACATTCAGGGCCTGCTGCGACCCCGTCGGCCCGCCGCCCGACGGCAACTGACGAAGTTGCTGACCAAGGGTTGCCGCTTCAGCGGGTCGGACCTAGGTGAGGGCGCCATACGGGCATTCACGCGAAATTCGCGGGGAAAACCGCGTGGGCCGGTCGGGGACGCCCGATCGGAGCTGTGCTACCTGGGCCGCGAGCCAATGTCCGATCAGCTCTCTTCCGACCTAGCCTCCCTCAAGATCGACCGCAGCGCTCCCCGGCCCAAGGGCAAGAGCCCGCTCGGGACGATCGCGGTCGTGGTCGTGCTGCTGGGGGCTGCCGGAGCCGCCTACAAGCTCGGCCTGCCCTACCTCGAATCGGCGGTGTTCAAGACCGAGGTGGACGTGACCGAGGTGGTCACCATGTCCCCGGCGCAAGCGTCGGTGGAGCTCACCTCCACGGGTTACGTGGTCGCCCAGTCCGTCTCGGCAGTCGCCAGCAAGGTGATGGGCAAAGTCAAAGCGCAGCGCGTCCGCGAAGGCTCCAAAGTCAAAGCGGGCGACGTGCTGCTCGAGATCGACCCGAGCGACCACCAAGCCAGCATCGCCTCCGCGCAGAGCCAAGCCGCCGCCGCCCGCGCCCGCATCCTCACGGCGCGGGCCAACCTGGCGGAGGTCGAGCAGCAAGCGGCGCGCGCCCGCTCGCTCGCAGCCGAAGGCATTGGCCCCAAGGGCGCCGCCGATGATCTGCTCGCCCGCGCCAACTCGCTCAAGGAGCAGGTCAAGGCAGCGGAGGCAGAGGCCCGGGCGGCCGACGCGCTCACGGCGGCGCTGCGCGTCAACCTGGAGAGCTACACGGTGATCGCGCCGATCTCCGGCACGGTCGTGAACAAGCCGCCGGAGGTGGGCGAGTTCATCGGCCCGCAGCCAGCCGGTGTCGCCATCGACATGGGCGGCGTGGAAATCGCTGACTTTTCCACGCTGATGGTGGAGACGGACGTGCCGGAGCAGCGCCTGGCTCAGGTCAAGATCGGCGGCCCCGCCGAAATCGTGCTGGACGCCTTCCCGAGCAAGCGCTTTCGCGGCAAGGCCACCGAGGTCACCCCGAAGGTCAACCGCACGAAGGCCACCGTCACGGTCAAGGTGGCGTTCGTGGACGAGAACGAAGGCGTGCTGCCGGACATGGCAGCGCGCGTCAGCTTCCTGTCCGGGGAGCTCGACAAGGAAGCCATGCAGGCGCCCCCGAAGACGATCGTGCCCGGGAGCGCCTTGGTCGAGGTCCAGGGCAGCAAGGCGGTCTATCGGATCGAAGATGGCGTGGTGCGGCTCACGCCGGTCACGCTGGGGCCCGCGTTCGGCACTGGCTTCGAGGTCCAGAGCGGCGTCGGCGCTGGCACCAAGATCGTGAACAACCCGCCGCCAGGGCTCGCGGACGGGCAGAAGATCAAGGAAAGGAACGCGGGATGAGCGACAACAACGGCAGCGACAAGAGCGACATCATTTCCCTCAGCAAGGTGGGAAAGTCGTTCTGGCGCGGCAAGGAGCGCCTCGACGTGCTGAAGGACCTGGATCTTTCGATCAAGGAAGGCTCCTACGAGGCGCTGATGGGGCCGTCCGGCTCCGGCAAGTCGACGCTGCTCAACCTGATCGCGGGGCTGGACGTGCCGACCTCCGGCTCGCTCAAGGTGGCGGGTGCGGAGCTCAGCCAGATGTCCGAGGGGGAGCGCGCGGGTTTTCGCGCCGCCAACATCGGCTTCGTGTTCCAGACCTACAACTTGATGCCGGTCTTGACGGCGCTGGAGAACGTGGAGCTCCCGCTCCTGCTCGCGAAGCTGCCGGCCGCGGAGCGCCGCAAGCGCGCCGAGACGGCGCTGAAGGTCGTCGGCTTGTCGGAGCGCATGGGGCACTACCCGCGCCAGCTCTCCGGCGGTCAGGAGCAGCGCGTGACGATCGCGCGCGCCATCGTGACGGACCCCAAGATCATCGTCGCCGACGAGCCGACCGGCGACTTGGATCGCGACTCCGCCAACGACATCCTCAACTTGCTCGGTAAGCTCAACACCGAGTTCAACAAGACGATCGTAATGGTCACCCACGACCCGGCCGCCGCCGAGCGCGCGCGAGTCTGCCATCACCTGAACAAGGGATCTTTGGCGCTATGACGCTGACTAGCATCGCGGCGCGGAACATCGGGCGCAACAAGCTGCGCACCACGCTCACGGTCACGGTCGTCGCGATCGCCACGCTGTTCTTCATCCTGCTGCGCACCGTGGTCTGGTCGTGGACGTCCGCGTCCGAGTTCTCCAAGAAGGACCGCATCGCCACACGCCACAAGGTGAGCTTCGTCCTGCAGCTGCCCAAGCGCTACGTCGATGAGATCGCCGCCATCCCGGGCGTGACGGCGGTCGCGCCGGCCAACTGGTTCGGTGCCAAGGATCCGAAGAACGAGGCTGACTTCTTCGGCTCGCTCGCCACCGACCCCAAGGGCCTGCTCGCCGTCTACACCGAGCTTGAGACCAGCGAGCAGGAGAAGCAAGCCTGGTTCGAGGACCGCCAGGGCGCGCTGATCGGCGACGCGCTGGCCAAAAAGAAGGGCTGGAAGGTGGGCGACAAGATCACCCTCACGGGCTCGATCTACCCGGGCGACTGGACCTTCAACATCCGCGGCATCTACACCGCCAAGACCACCAACGTGGATCGCTCCACGCTCTACTTTCACTATGACTACCTGAACGAGTCGCTGCCGCCTCGCCAGAAGGATCAGGTGGGCTGGATCATGGCGAACATCGCCGATAGCAGCCAGTCCGGCCGCATCTCCAAGGAGATCGACGCGAAGTTCGACACGCGTGAGCTGCAGACCATCACGATGAGCGAGGCCGCCCTGAACCAGTCCTTCCTGGGCATGTTCTCGGCGGTGCTCAAGGGCATCGACATCGTCTCCGTCGTGATCACGCTGATCATGGCGCTGATCGTGGGCAACACCATCGCCATGGGCGTGCGTGAGCGCACCAACGAGTACGGCGTGCTGCGCGCGATTGGCTTCTTGCCGCACCACATCGCGCGCTTCATCTTGGCCGAAGGCGTGGTGATCGGCGTGCTGGGCGGCCTGATCGGGGTAGTGCTCGGCTACCCAGTGGTCAACACCACGATGGGCCGCGTGATCGAAGAGAACATGGGCAACATGTTCCCGCAGTTCAAGGTGCAGCCGGGCATTGCAGCGTTCGCCTTCGCGCTGGCCGCGCTGCTGGGCTTGGTGGCGGCGGTGCTCCCGGCACGCAAGGCCTCGCAGCTACAAGTCGTCGAGGCGCTACGCAGAGTCGGCTGAGAGGATTGATGCGATGATCCCCATCTCATACAACGTGCGCAGCTTGATGGTGCGCAAGACGACTACCTTCGCCACCGCCGGCGGCATCGCGCTCGTGGTGTTCGTGCTGGCCGCGGCGTTCATGCTCTCTGCCGGCGTGAGCAAGACGCTGGTCGCCGGCGGCCGCCCGGACAACGTCATCGTCACCCGCAAGGGCAGCGACAACGAGATGTCCAGCAGCATCGAGAGCAAGTCCGTCAGCTTGGTGCTGGCCACGCCCGGCGTGAAGAAGGACGAAACCGGCGCGCCGCTCGGCGGCGGTGAGGTCGTGGTCGTCATCGCGCAGGATCGGTTGGGCGGCGAGCCCGGTCAGGTCACCAACATCTTGGTGCGCGGGGTCAACGACAACGTGTTCAAGATGCGGCCGGACGCGCGCATCATCGAAGGGCGCCCGGCCAAGCCTGGCACCGACGAGTGCGTGATCGGCAAGGGGCTGGTCGGCAACTACAAGGGCATGAC
>JAEYOT010000441.1 GCA_023411445.1 Pseudomonadota bacterium | reverse complement strand
GTTCAACCCGGTGGAGGATCCGCTACAGAGCCGCGTCTACACGGAGATCGGCACGATCGGGAACATCTCCTTCGCCGACGTGCCGATCGACGCGGCGGCTTTCGGGCTGGACCCGGAGGCTGGCTACGAAGTGAACCTGATGTCCAACCGCGATTTCGTCACGAAATACGGCGCGGCGCTCACGGTCAACAACGGCATCCATACTTCCACCAACACCCACGACGCCGGCAGCCGTACGATGTGGAGCGGGCGACTAGCGGAAGGTTACCCCAGCGTGGGCGCGTTGATCGCGGGCACGAAGGGCAACGGCTCGCCCATGGCCTACCTGTCCGCGGGTGGCTACGACGCGACGGCTGGGCTCGTTCCGCTCACGCGCGTCACCGGCGCCAGCGCCATGAAGCGTTTGGCGCAGGTAAACCGCGTGGATCCAAACAACGTGGACTCCATGGACCTGTATCACTCGGCCAGCACAGCCGACCGCATCCGCGCCGCGCAAGCCGAGCGCCTGCAGGCCTTGCACGACGGGCAGCACCTGCCGCGTCTCCGCGGCTCGATCACGGAGCTGATGGCGGCGCGCGCGCGCGACGGTGAGATCGCAGGCTTGCAGATTCCGGACAAGCTCGTGGAGGTGCCGGGTCTGGGGGATCTGCAGCGCATGATGCAGCAGGCCGAGCTTGCCGTGGCGGCGTTCAAAGCGGGCGTCGCCGTGAGCGCGAACCTGAACCTGGGCGGCTTCGACACCCACGCCAATCACGACCGCGATCAGCCGCGCCAGCTGGCCAAGCTGCTGTTCGGCATCGACTACCTGATGACGCTCGCGGAGAGCGAGTTGGGCGGCAACGTGGTCGTCGTCGCCGCCTCGGACTTCGGCCGCGGGCCGTTTTACAACGGGACCAGCGCTGGATCGGGCAAGGATCACTGGCCCGTTACCAGCATGTTCGCGCTGGGCGCGGGCATTCCAGGCGACCGCGTGATCGGCGGCACCACCGCGGACCAGCGCGCGCGGCTGGTGGATCCGGATTCGCTCGCGGTGGTGGACGGCGTGGACGGAGCAGATGGCGTCCGCATCCGGCCCGAGCACGTGCACCACGCCTTGCGCGGGCTGGCCGGGGTGGACGGCGAAGCGTACCCGCTGCCCGGTCAGGCGCTGCCGCTGTTCAGCTGAGGTGCTCGTAGAGGGTCTTGCAGCCGAGACCGATCAGCACCAAGCCGCCCAGCGCGTCCAGTCGTGAGCCGAGCGCGGCGCCGAAGCGGTGCCCCGCGAACAAGCCGAGCGCGCTCAGCACCGCCGTGGTGCAGCCGATGGCGACGAGGGAGAGCAGGAGCGGCGCGCCGAGCAGCGGAAGCGTGAAGCCGGCGGCCAGGGCGTCGATGCTGGTCGCTACTGCCAGCACCAACAGCACGCGCAGCTGGAACGCCTCGGCTTCGCTCGGGGCCTCTTCGGCCTCGTGCTCCCGCGCTTCCCACAGCATCTTTGCGCCGATGCCGCCCAGCACCACGAACACAATCCAGTGGTCCCAAGCCGCGACCGCGTCGCCGACACGAGCGCCGAGCAGCCAGCCGAGCAGCGGCATCAAGGCCTGAAAGCCGCCGAAAAAGAGCCCCACCAAGAGCACGTGCTTCAGCTGTACCTTGCGCACGGCGACGCCGCGCGCTGCCGCCACCGCCACGGCGTCCATAGCTAGGCCGAAGGCCAAGAGTAGGAGTGCGCTAAGCTGCATTGATTCAGCGCTCGAAGCGGTACACGCAGCCGCGCTGCATGTCCGTGAGGTAGATCTTGTCGTCAGGGCCCACGCTGACGCCGGCGAGTGAGCCGGACGGCAACTCCGTGTCGTAGCTTGCGACGAGCTTGCGGCTGGCGAGCGAGTAGACGTGGATCTGGCTGGTCGCGTGGTCCGTGGCGATGAGCTCGCCGTCATGCAGCACGAGACCGCTCGGCTGCTCCAGGGTTCCCTGCGGTACGAAGTCCTCCACCGTGGCGCCGACCATCTCTCCGCTGGCATGAAGTGGCTCGTACGTGGCGATGGGGCCGCCGGGCGTCGCAGTGCTGGGATCCATCACGAGCACGCGGCTGTTGCCGGTGTCCGCCAGGTAGACCAAGCCCGTCGCGGCGTCGTAGGCGGCGTGGCTCGGCACGCCTTCGACCCGCGAGAACTCGCCCTTGGCGTAGCGGTGCACCTCGCCATCTTGGTGATCCTCACCGCCGATTTGGTGCGGCATGTGAAAGTCGTAGCGGTCGAGCGAGCCGGCGTCGCCGTTGACCGCCCAGTAGGCGTTCTTGGCCTCGTGCGCGATGCCCATGCACCACGGCGTGGCGTGCAGCATGTCCAGGTGCGTCCCGTTCTGAGTCGGCAGCGGCTCCACGCCGAAGATCTCCGGGCTGGAGGACCAAAGCACGGGGCCCGCGTAGGGCACCTCGTCGTCCTCGAAGTTGTCGGTGCGCGCTTCACCGCAGCTAGCGAACAGCTCGCCTTCACCCCACGCGATCGCGGTCGGCCTGCGCATGAAATGCCAGGAATTGCCGTCCTCCTTCAGCACCGCCTCGGGCGCGTCGCTCGTTGCGTCCGCCACCACGGCCGCGACTCCTTGTAGCGCGCTGCAGCCGGTCTTGACGGCGTTGGTGCAGGGTTTTCCGCTGGGAAACTGGCGCAGCGTGACCCAAAGCTCTCCTGGCACCGCCGCGTTCCAGGCCAAGGCAGTGGCGCTGAGCGGCACGGACGCTTCCGCGCGGAACACCTCCTGCAGCGCTACCGGCTGCAGCTCCACGGGCTCGGGCTCACTCGGCTCCGCGTCCGCGTCCGCATCGATGGCGTCCGAAGAGCAGCCGAACAGCGCGCCGATCGCCAGGAGGAGCACGAGGGGTGAGCTACGTCGAGCGGTCACGGCCGCTAGCGTAGCGCTCTGCACCGCGAGAGCCAACGTGCGGGGCCGCTCGGCCTCGGCAGGGCGCGCAGCAGGAATATTCCATGGCCTCCCTGGCGGGTTGCGCGAGCGGCCGATCCGCGCGAAAAAGGAGCGCATGTCGGGCCGACGCGTGCTCGGAGTCTTGTGGCTCACGCTGCTCCCGCTCGGGTGCGCGCGCGGGGGAGCGCCTGCTGCGGCTCCCGGATCGGTAGCAGATGGTGCGAGCACGACCCCAGACGTTGCCAGCGGCGCCGCCGCGCCCGGCTCAGCGCCTGGCTCGAGCGCTGGGGAAGGCGCCGCCACGGCGGAGCTGCCGCGCATCCCATTACCGGGGGGCGAGGAGCCCACGCCAGACAAGGCCTTGCCGGAGCTGCGCGTCGAGCCGCTCGGCATGCACGTGGGCGGCGGCAAGAATGACGCGGAGGAGAAGGCGCCGTTTCATCGCGCGCTGTCGCGGCGCTTTCCGGCCTTTCTGGACTGCTACCGCCTGGCTCAGGATCCGTGGGCCGGAGGCAGCTTCGGGGTGGACATCAAGATCCCCCGCGCCGGTGGCAAGCCGATCGTGGAGCAGCCGCGCACCAAGATCCGCGGCAGCGGCTTCCGTGAGTGCATGATGGCGGCGATGAGCAGCGCCGAGTTCGAGCGCCCCAAGGCCGGACCGACGGTGATCAGCTACTCCGTGCGCTTCACGCTCGGCGCCGAGACGAAGCGCTAGCGCGCGTTCAGGCGCGACCGAAGCGAGCGAACGGCATGGCCACCGGCGCGCCGCGCAGCGCTACGTCCGTCAAATGGCGGAGCAGCGGGAGCTCGCTTGCGCGCGTCTTGCCTAGCCGGTCGAAATGCGCGAGCGCCAAATCTAGCTCGCGCAGGACCTCCAGGCACTCGAGCGTCGCGCCCTCCATCTTCTCGATCGCTTCCGTCAGCGAGAGGCCGAGGCCGAGCCAGCGCCCGAAGCGACCCGTGCGGCCGCCGTTGCACGTCACCGTCAGGTCGCCCGTGCCGGGCAGGCCGACGGCGGTCTGCGGGTCACCGCCGCACAGCGCCACCACGCGCTGCATCTCCAGGATGGCCTGAGCAAACACGGCGCTTTCGTAGTTGTGATAGGCCACGCTGCCGGCGGAGCCGCCGCGCGCTTCGTGCACGCCCTGACCGAAGCCGACGCCCATCGCGAAGGCGTTCTTCAAAGCCGCGCAGGTCTCCGCGCCGACCACGTCCGCCTCGGTGTGCACGAAGTAGAACGGTCCGCGCGCCAGCTCTGCCCACGCTTCACAGTCCGAAAGCGAGCGCCCCGTGAACACCACGCTGGTGGGCACGCAACGCAAGAGCTCGCCCGCGATGCAAGGCCCGGCCACGCCGACTGGCGCGATCTGCCTGCCCGCGGCGGCTGGCAGCAGCGCGCGGAGCACGTCCGGCAAGACGTGGAGCTGCTCGCCTTGCCAGACCAGTCCCTTCGACACCATGAGCAGCGGCCGGGGAGCACGTTCCAGCTCTTCCGCTAGCGCGCTCGCGGCCCAGCGCACGCCGGCCGAGCTCACACCGAGCGCGATCGCGTCGACGCCTTGCAAGGCCGCGCTCAGCTCCTCTACCGCGAACGGCTTCACGCCTGCCGCGATCGGTGCCTTCAACTTGGGGTGCGGCTGCCCCGCCTTGAGCGCCTGGATGATCTCGGCGTCCAGCGGCGTGCCCACGAGGCGTAGCTCATGCCCGGCCGCTATCAGCGGTGTGGCCAGCGCGCTGCCCATCATGCCGGCGCCTACGATTGCAATGGTCGCCATCGCGCGCCTGTCTACCTCATTTGGAGGCGGCCGGCGCTGCCGGCGGCGGCTCTACCGCTCGCTTCTTGGGATCGCCCAGCTCGATCTCGAGCCTGGGCAGCTGCGGCAGGCCAGGGAGAGCGGAGGGCACCGGCGGCAAGCCCAAGTCCTTGCCCAGCGCCTCCAGCTTCTTGCCGACCTCGCCGCCGATCGCCTGCAGATCTTTGGCGTTGGGTGTGAGCTTGATCAGCTCCTCTAAGCTGAGCGGCTTGAGCCCGCAGCCGACGCCGATGGTGCGAGTCAGTTTGGCGTTCTGCAGGTCATCGCTCCGAGCTTGAATCGCGACCAGCACGGACA
>JAEYOT010000120.1 GCA_023411445.1 Pseudomonadota bacterium | reverse complement strand
ACCCGGCTGCCCGCTGCGCGCAAGAGCGCGATGGACGCGGCCCGCATGAGCCGCCGGGAGACGACGGTCTCCACCGCGCCGCGCGCCAGCTTAACCTGGTCGCTGACCAGCGCGCCGTTCGAGGTGCGCAGGTAGGAGCTGGCGACGGCGCCGTGATCGAAGAGCTGCCCCAGCTTCTGCGGCGCGAGCGCGAGCCACGCGCCTGGCTCCGCCGCGATGCGGCGCGCCCCGGCGCGGCCGAAGCAGCGATCTTTCTCCGCCTCACCGAATACCTCGCGACACTCCACGGGCACGGTGTCGCCGCTGATCGGCGCGAAGCTGCCCTTGCCCTCCGGCAGCGTGCCGATCAGCAAGTTCCATCCGCCGTTGGCGCTGACGAACACGCATCCGTCCATTTTTTGGCAGTTGCGGTACGTCCACGGCAAGCAGCAAGCGACGGCGAGCGCTGTGACCACGATCGCGCCTGAAGCGCGACGCAAGAGCGTCCCCCAGGCGGATAGCGCAGGCGACGGCGCTACCGCGACGGCGCCGAGCAGCGGCAAGACCGGCAAAAGCTGGGGGCGAATCAGCACGAGGAGCCCGCCCCCCAGGCCGAGCAGCGGCCATAGCCACCGCCTCTGCCAGCGCCTTTGTTGCAGCGCCAGGGCACCGAGCAGCGCCAGCACCGCCGCCGCCGCCGCCTCGGTCATGAGCGCGGCGGTATAAAGGACGAGCGTCGGGTGCAGCGCGACCAAGAGCCCCGCCCAGCGCGCGCGCCGCAGGGAAGTGATCTCGAGCGCGAGCGCATGAACGGCGACGACCAAGAGCGCGCCGAGCAGCGCGTTCAGGATCATGGCCGCAACGGGAGCCGAGCCGAGCAGCCAGTACGCGCCGCCGAGCAGCGCCGGGTAGCCCACCGGATAGTGCGCCGCAAAAGTGACGACGCCGTCCGGCCAAGCCCAGGTGTAGCCAGCGCCAGCTGCGATGCGGCTAGCGACGACGTGATAGAACGTGCCGTCGTCCGCCGGGGGAAAGCGCTCCGCCGCGAGCGCGACGACGACGAGCCGCAGCCCCAGCGCGGCGCCGAAGAGCCACCACGCCTGGCGGCGCGCGCTGGCAGGCGCGACGTCGCTCACGCGCTCGACCGCGCCGACTGAAACGCCGCCTGGTCCAGGAGGCCCAGCGCGCGCAAGTCCAGCAGCAGCTCGCACGCCGGCAGACCGACCACGTTGGAGTACGAGCCGTCGAGCCGCTCGATGAAGAAGCCGCCGATGCCTTGCACGGCGTAGGCGCCGGCCTTGTCCAGTCCCTCACCAGTGGCCGCGTAGGCCTCCACCTCGGCAGCGCTAGCAGCGCGCACGTGAACGTGCGTGCCCACCGTACGGGCCACGCTCGCGCCGTCCGCGCCAGGCAGCCCCACAGCGTAGCGCGTGTACACTTGGTGAGCACGACCGACCAGGCGCGAGAACAACCGCGCCGCGTCGCCCTGATCGCTGGGCTTGCCCAGCACGTCGCCGTCGACGACCACGCTGGTGTCAGCCACCAGGATCGCGGCGTGCGGCGCGTCGCCCACGCGCGCGCGCACGGCCCGGAGCTTGTCGTCCACGATTCGGGTCAGGTAGGTAAGCGCCGGCTCGTTCGGTCGCCGCGTCTCGTCGATGTCCGCAGCCAGCACGCGAAACGGCAGGTCCAGCGCGGAAATGAGCTCGCGCCGGCGCGGCGAGCCGCTGCCAAGCACCAGCGGGTGTTCAGCGTCGATCAACAAGGGTGGCTCCTCTGGTAGGGTCTCGCCGCGTGCGACGCGCCGCGCTTCCGCTGCTCTTGTCTGCTCTGCTCGGTGTGGCGCGCTCGGCTGCCGCGGACTGCTCCGCATCCCAGCCGTGCTTTCCTGCCGAGCCGCTGTGGCTACCGCCAGCGCCGCGAGCCTTCACCACGATGCCCAGCAGCGCGGCTGCGACCGTTGGCTTGGGCGCCGCCTCGCTCAGTGCCGGCTTTCGCCTCGAGCCGGCCGTCGTGAACGTGCCCTCCCCCAACCGCCACGGTCGGGACGTGAACGTGCTGCGCCACGCGACGGACGTCACGCTGGCGCTCAGCGCAGGTATTGGAAGCGGTCTTGAGCTCACGCTGGTGGTGCCGGCCGGGCTATACCAGCGCGGAGCCGGTATCAAGGGAGTCACCCACCAGGCGGCGCCGCCCATCGCCGCCCAGGCGCTGCACGATCCCCGGGCCGGGCTCGGCTTTGAGCTGCCGCGGCCGCTGCCCTGGCTCGAGGGCAAGCTACGCCTGGAGCTCTCGCTGCCGCTCGGCAGCCGAGACGCGCTGACCGGCGGCGCCAGCGTCGTCACGAGCCCCAGTGTGGTGTGGCTGGCGCAAGCTGGGGGCTTCTTCGCTGGGGCGGAGCTCGGCGTCCGCCTGCGCCGCCCACAGGAGCTCTACGGCAGCCGCCTCGGCTCGCAAGCCGCGCTGCTCGCGGGCGTCGGCTACGAGCTGGGCCGTCCGCGCGTGGCGTTCACGGCCGAAGCTTACGCGCTGCCCAGCCTGGTCCGCGCCGCGCGAGCCAGTTACACGCCGGCGGAGTGGCTAGCGGGCGTCCGCTACACACCCGCTGCCCTGCCCAGGTTGACGCTCGCGCTGAGCGGCGGCTCCGGCATCCCGCTGAGCAGCCGTGAGGGCGACCACGTCTTCGCTTTTGGCGTCCCCAAGCTGCGCACCCTGCTGCAGCTGCACTGGTCACGCTGAGCGCTCAGAACAGTCGTTCGTGCACGAAGATGCGATCGCCCGATTGGAGCGGGATGTCCGGCGAGCGGCCCTCCATGATCGACCCGATCGAGATCACGACCGTGCGCGTCCCTTGCTCGGTACGACGCGTGAGGTTCACCCGGTCCTGATTGGCAATACCGGTCAGCCCGCCCGCTTGCGACAGTGCTTGGACCAAGGTGAGCCCAGTGGTGAACGGGAACGTGCCTGGCTTCGACACCTGGCCCATCACGGTCACGCGGCGGCTGTTGTACTCCTTGACCTGAACCACCACGCTGGGATCGCTCAAGATCTGCTTCTCGATCAGGAGCTTGCGGATGAGCCGTGCGATCTCTTGCGGCTCTAGGCCGGCGACGGGTACGGCCTGGAGGTACGGCACGTCCACGCTGCCGTCGGAGGCTACCTGGTACTCGCGCGGTAGCTCCTTCTCGCCCACGATCTCCATCGTGAACACGTCGCCCGGGCCAACCGTGGATTTCTCCGTGGGGGGCGGCAAATTCAGGCGAATATTGTCGTTCGACCCCGAGCAGCCGAACGGTAGGGTCAAGCAAGCTCCGAGCAGCAGGCGCCGCCCGTAGAACCGTCTGTCAGCAGTCATGCCGCGTCACATGAACCAGCGCACGCCGATGAAGGCCTGCCAGCGCTTGTAGTCCAAGTCTTCACCCGCGATGGCTTCGCTGTTCACCTGGTCATACTGGACGGTGGCGTTGGCCGCGAAAGTGTCGGTGAAGCGATACTCGCCGAACGCGCGGCCATCCAGGCGCAGCTGGTCGAACGAGGTCTCCCGGTTCCCCGCTGGCGTGATCACCTCAGGGTACGCCACGCGCGAGACACCGAACTCGAGCCCACCCGCGACGGCGCCGAGCAAGAACGCGCTGAACTGCAGGTAGCCGCGATCGCGCTGGTAGAACGAGCCGTAGTAGCTGTTGCTGAACGAGCGAGTGTAGCCGAGCGCGATCGACGAGAGCCCCGTCGCGATGTTGGCTGCGTCCAGATCCGGCCGCGCTTGAATGAACCAACGCGCCTCCGCGTTGGCCACGAGCGAGTCGTACTGGCGCGGCGAAATCGAGGTGGCGCTGGCCTCGTAGAAGGAGGCACCCCAACCGACCATGCCGAGCAGGGCCAGGTTGTAGGTGACCAAGCCGTGGAAGCCGATGCGCGCCCGCACGGCGTCACCGTCCGTCTGCGCGGTGGTGTCATCCGTGTAGCGCACGAAGGTGTAGGAGCTGTCGAACAAGAGCGCCGAGCGCGGCAGGAAGCGCCAGCGCCCACGCGTCTTGATCTCGTGCTGCAGGTTGGCGAACGAGTCGAACGCCTCGTCCTCGAAGAAGTGGTAGGTGATGCCGTAGCCGGCGCGCCACTCGAACAAGCCACCACCCGGTCGCCACGTGACGCCGGCACCGCCGCGCAACGTGTCCCGGTTGAAGCCCTCGCTCGACAAGTCGTCCGCTGTGCCGTCGGTCTCGATCACGCGCAGGTAAGCGCCCTGAAGATCGAACCCCACCTTGCGGCGCGGAAACACGTCCAGCTTCGCGTCGGCGCCAATGCCAACGTTACGCTGATCCGAGACGTCCGACTCATCCGAATCGAGCGGGATGATCTCGTTGTACGATGCGTACGCGCTAGCTGCGAACACCACGTCCGGCGGAGTCGGGCTATTGCGGCGGTCCTTGCCCAAGCTGCTCAGCGTGAGCGACGGAGTGATGCGCAACCGAAACACATCGATGACGCCCTCATCCTCCGAGGCACGAAACAAGTTGGAGTCGTACCCGAACTCACCGCCGAGGCTGGGATGCAGCTCGAAGTTGCCAACGCGGATGCCAATCCCTTCGGAATAGTCGGGGCTGGAAACCCAGGCTTGCGCCAGCGCCTGATACGGAAGTAGCGCCGCAGCGAACGCTGCAATCAGCGATAATCGAGCTTTCATCGCAACTCGTAAGAATTCGAACCTGGTGACGAAGCTGGAGAGACTACTCGGTCTTCGATGAATTGCTACAGCGTTGGGCTGCTGAGCAATGGGGGATCGCTCACGATGTCGTCGTCGGGGAAATCCGAAGGATCCGCGTCTGGCACTGCGGGATCGATGTCCACGCTGATCTCCGCGTTGCCGACGAAACCGGTCTCTTCACCGATGCACTGCTGAGCTTCAGAAACCAACGTCTGCACGCGCTGACGCAGCACCTGGATCACGGTGAACTCGTGACGCGCGCGATCCGCGTCGTTCTGCGTCGCGGCAGCGGTCAGCGATACGATGCGGTCGTTTGCCGTGTCGGACGCAAGCTTCATTTGCTTGACCTTGTCGTCCAAGCAGAGGGACTTGACGATGTCCTTCTTCTTCTTCGCGTCGTCCAGCTGCTCCGACACGGACTTGCGCAAGCTCTCCATCGCTGGGATGGCGGATTGCGCGTTCTCGAGCATCTGCGCGGGAGTGAGGTTCAGGTCCTGCCCGCCACTCACCTCGCGAGGAGCCGCGGCGGGTGCCTGGCCTTCCTGCGCGATCGCGACGCCGACGCCGCTGAGTGCCGCAACGGCTAGACAGGCAATAGCCCAAGACTTAGTCATGAGTCGCATACGCTCGATGCCCTCCTAGAAGCCGATGCAGTATAGGAGCCCATTTCGCAGCGTGTCAACGCGCCGAGCCCGACGGAAACGTGGCTAATGTCCGCGGCTTCAACGTTGACCCGGGTGGTTCCGTTCGCGCTCGAATGCATGGCCGGCCCGAGTAGTTCGATGCCGCATTAGCGCGAAGATTCAAGGCGCGGCAACTAACGGCCAATTGGCCAAGTCGCCACTGGATTCTGGCGCAAAGCGCTACTGCTTCACGAACGTGACCGGCACTGCGATGACAGCGCTGCCACCCTCGGGCGGGTCGAACTGCGCGGCTTGAGCGCGCGCCACGACGCAGGAAACGACCGACGCCGGCAAGCTCCCGGAGGCGGACGGAGTCACCCCCGCCACTTCGCCACCCGGACCGACGCGAATCGTGAGGCGGATGCTGCCGGCGGAGTCTGGGTTCTCGGCCAAGCCGCGCTGGTAGCAGTTACGGAAACCGGCCCGCATGCCCGCGACCACGCGAGCGGCGTTGCTCACGGTACCACCGCTGACGGCGGCTCCGCCCACGTTCGCGTTGCCCTTCGGACCTTCCACCTTCGCTCCCGTACCGGAGCCTTCCGTCCCGGTGCCGCGACCCGTGGAGCCGATGCCGGCGAGGCCGCCGCCTGCAGCACCGGGCCGGATCGCGCCGCCACCACCCTTGAGGTTGAGATCGCCGCCGCCGGCTCCGACCGCTGCCGCGCTGGCCGCAGCCTGATCGAGCGAGCCAGTCGGCACCTCACCGCTCTTGAGCACGCCCGCCGTCGCAGGCCCGGTGCCGGCGAACGCGAGCACGGCCATGTCGATCTTGTCGAGCTCGTTGGAGAGCGCCGCCGTTTCCTTGGCGCTCATCTGCTGCCCTGCAGGCCCTTTCTGGCCGGCGGGAGCTTGCTGTCCGGCAGCGGGCTTGGCGACCTCAGCCGGCTTCTCTGCGGGCTTGGTCTCGTCCGGCGTTTCCTCCGGCTTTTCTTCGACCGGCGGCGGCGGCGGCAGGTTCTTGAGCGAGTCGATCAAGCCCGCGACGCTCACCTCGTCGTCGATCACCGGATCCAGCCAGTCCGAATAGATCAGGCCAAGCGCCATGAAATGGCACAAGAACGAGAGCGCCGCGATGATGGTCGTGTTCCAGTCCATGCTGCTCGCGCCGCGCAGGACCGCGACGGGGAGTTGCGGCTTGGGCTGCACCGGCGGCGGCGCCACGAACTGAAAGAGGAAGGTCGTGTCCCCGATCACGATCTTGCCGCGCGAGTCCTCCGTGAGCCGAACCTGGTAGGCGCCCTGCGCGCTGCGCTTGGCCTGCCCCTTCAGCATGCTCAGATCCGAGATGCCGGTCGGCAGGGCGATGCGACCTGTCATGCCGTCCAGGAAGTTCACGTGGTAGTCGTTGCCGACTAGCTCGAACAGGCGGAAGGTGGCCGGCAGGTTCTGCGTCGACACCACGAACATGTTCTTTTCGTTGGCGCCGACGGTGACGTGGGTGCGCTGCTTGATGATCCGCTCTTCGGCGACGCGCCCGCCCTGCACCACGCCGATGCGCAGCACCTTCGGGCCGGCGTTGGCGGCGACGGCCCGCATGACTGCGGTCATTTGACCAGGGCGCTGCGACGTTCCGGGCTGCTGCTGGGTCATCGAATATCCTCTGTCCGCTCTGCCGTCGGCCCTCCCCCTTACGAGGAGTCAGGCGTCATTTGCTTACGCGCCACGCCGTCGTTCGCTCTAACGAACGCCGACAACGGCCACTTCACAAAGTTCCATCAGGCTAGCCAAGGCTGAAAGGCTTGTCACCTTGTTGGTTTACGAAAGCCCGCGCCCCCGCCCCGCCTTGGCCAAGGGGCCGATGCGGCGCTCCACCTCGCCACAGGCAGCCCAGCCGCAGAAGCCAAGGATGAAGCAGATCCCAGCCTCGAGGTAGTGAGCGCTCCCACCCGTCAACGCCCACACCGCCAAACCGGTCCCGGCGAACAAGGTGGCGCGAGCCAGGGCGCGGACGGTGCGAACCCCCAGCGCGAGCTGTAGCGCGAGCTCCTTCTGCGCGAGCCGAAGCTCGAGCGGATCGGTCTCGATGAGCGCCGCGCCGCTGAGTCGAGCACAGCGCCGCCAAGTCCAGAGCGCGTACGAAAGCGAGAGCGCGGATAGCACGCCGGCGACGAGCGGCGTTAGCACGGCTCAGAACGGATCGTTATAAACGGCCTTCTCGATGCGATCGAGAAACGGCTGGCGCAGCTCCGCCAGTGTCAGCTTGGGCTGAATGCGGCTCACGTCCACCGCGGCGATCGGCTTCTGCACGCGACCCACGATCGTGACCTCGCTGATCGTGACAACGCGCGGCTTCTTCTGGGCCAGCGCGCTGTCAGGCAAGAGCGAGCACAGCGCGACGGCGGCGAGCGAGAGGTGCGAAATGCGCTTCATGTTCATCCTCGTGAGTCAGTTGCCTGCCGGAGCGGCCGGGGGTGGAGCGGCTGCGGCTTCAGCCGCTTTGGCCTCGGCCAGCGCCTTCTGCGTCTTGGCGCGCGTGATCAGCTCATCGGTATCGTCCGGCGTGCCACCGGCGCTGCGCGGCTTGAGCTTCTTGTACTGCTCCAGCTCGATGATGGCGCGATCGGCCGCCTGCGTCGGCGTCATCCCGGGCACGCTGGCCGAGAACAGGTAGAGCAGGCCGAGGTTGTAGTGCGCCTGGGCCGTGCTGGGCGCCGTCTTCACGACCCAGTCCAGCTCGCGCTGCGCTTCGGCGGTCTTGCCCAGCAAGCGGTAGGCGTCACCCAGGTTGAGCCGCGCCAGCACGTTCAGCGAGTCGTAGCGCAGCGCCCCCTCCAGCAGGCCGGCTGCCTCGCTGGCGTTGCCTGACTCGAGCAAATAGTTGGCAAGGTGAACGCGCGCCTCGACCAGATCCGGGCGGAGCTCGATCGCCTTCTGCAGCTCCGGGATGGCGGACGCCTTCAGGCCCTGCTCCTTGTAGATCAAGCCGCGCAGCAAGCGAGCCTCGGCGTTGTTCTTGTCTCGAGGCGGGTTCTCGTCGCCGTAGCCGTCGAGGATGCCGCGCAGCGCGTAGAGCGCGAGATCCAGACGTCGCGAGCGGTAGTGGTCGCGCGCCAGCGTGATCATGGCTGGGCGATAGTCCGGGTTCTTCTTCAGGGCCTCTTGCGCGAGGCGCTGCGCCGCCCCGGAGTCCCCCTGGATCGACTTCACTTCGGCCAGCGCGCCCGTGACGGCAGCGCTCTTCGGCATTTGCGCCTGCCGCGCGGTTAAGAACTCGTTGGCCTCATCGGGCTTGCCCGTGCGCGCGAGCAGCACGCCGTAGGCCACGATCGCCGGCTCGTAGTCGGGCACGATCGTGGTCGCCTGCCGATAAGCTTGCAGCGCACCGGACGTCTCGTTCAGCCGTTCGCGTACGACACCGAGCGAGTAGTACGCCTGATAGGCTTTCGGATCGGCCTGAGCCGCGGCCAAGAACTGATTCTTGGCGCCCTGCAGATCGCCCGCTTGGAAGGCCTGCATCCCGGCTTGGTACGAGCCGAGCGCGCTGGCATTCATGGCCGGTCGCTGCGCGCCCTCCCCGCTGGTCGGCGAGTCGCTCACCCCGAACTGCTGACCTTGCGGGTTGGTCGCGACGCCGCCCTCCGGCGCCGCGGGCGGCGGCGCTACGGCGTCCGGAGTCTTCGCTCCGCCCGTGCCGGCGGCGTCACCGCCGCAAGCGACGCACAGGCTGATCAAGACGCCGAAGCCGCCGAGCTTACAACTGGTTACGAGGCTCTGCATGACCTGGTCCTTCATTGCACGAACGCCGGCAGGGGCGCGGGGGTGCCGTTCGGCGGCGGCGCGGAGGAGATACCGGGGCGCATGCGCGGGAACATACCTTCGGTGTAGTTGAGGTCCTTAACGCCGGCCGTAAACTGCTTCATCTTCGCTTCGCCGATCACGTCCGTGAAGAAGGCGAGGCGACGGATAGAGCGGATCACCTGCGGGTTTGCGACGTTGTAGCGCTTGGCCAGGACCACGGCGTTACCGTAGCGATCGATCATGATCGAGTCGGCGCTGTTGAGCTCCTGATCGCGCTTGTCGCGCCAAGCCTTCTGCGCGTTCACGCGCGCAGCGTCGGCCTTCTCCTGCAAGTCCGGGTTGTCGCTCTCTTCGGCCCGCTTGATGATGGCCTCGGTCTTGGCGTCGAAGATCTTCAGCTCCGGCGGGCGCGTGTTGTACAGGCCAGTGCGCAGCGAGTCGTAGAGCGAGCCCTGCCGCGCGATCGCTGCCGTGGTCCACTCGGGCGACACGTAGTTGTCGATCACGCGCTGGAGCTTGTCGTAATGCTTCTTCGCCTCGACGGCGTCCTTGTTGTACGTGTTGATCACCTCCACCATCGTGCCGCGATAGCGGTGGTGACCCGTCTCGTAGTCGAACGAGCGAGCGAGCTCTTCGTCCTGCATCGTGAAGTCGGCCTCGGCGGCCATGTTGGCCTCCCTAGACCCGAGCGCGCTGCTCCGGCCGCCCTCTTGCGGCGCCAGGCGCTTCCACTTCTCGAACGCCTCGATCGTACTGTTCCACCACTTGTTGGTGTCGCCCGCCAACACCGCCTTGCGCGTCTTGGCCGACCAGTACGCCGCCTGCACCGCGTACTGCGCAGCGGCCTCCTTGTTGCGGTTGGCGGTGTAGTAGTCGTCCATCGCGCGCTGCGCGCTGCGCCGCGCCGCGCCGTTGGCGCCCTCGTCGCCGCTGTACGGATCCCAGCGCTTGAGCTCCGCGCTAGCAACGATGAAGTCCGCCTCCGCCGTCTCCTTCGGTGAGGCGCCCAGCGTGGCGAAGCGCTCACGAGCGCGCGTCATACCGCCGCGATCACCCAGGCTGGCGTAGAGCGACAGACCCTGCCGCGCCGCTTCCCGCCGGCTCTTCTCGTTGAAGTGCTGGTTGTTGCTGATCTTGTCGTAGGTCTCCGCGGCGCGCGGGTAGTTGAAGAACAGCACGTAGGCGCCGGCTAAAGCGTCGTAGGCGCCCTGCAGGTACTGGACGCGCTCCTCGTACTTCTTGGGCTGCGGCGCCACCGGCGGCTTCGCCTTCGCGTCGCCGTTCCTCAGCGCCGTGAGCGTCTTCTCGTTGCCGTAGCGTGAGATGAACAGCTCGTACATCTCGATCGCCTTGTCGTACTCGCCGACCTGCTTGTAGGCGAACGCGCCGTTCATGGCGGCTTCGGGCGCCTCATCGCGATCCGGCGCCGAGTCCAGCGCCACCTTGTAGGCGGCGGCGGCTTCGCGCCACTTCTTGTTGCGCTCCGGGCCGTCCGGCATCTTCTCCGCTTCCTCGTACAGCTTGCGCGCGTCGAGGTAGGCGACGCCCTGTTTGACGGGCTTTCGGATGCTCTCTTCCGCCTTCTGCGTCTCGGCGTCGTACGCGCAGCTCTTGCCCTCCGCCAGCCTGCGGCTCTCCGCGGCGTTGCCCTCGAAGTTGCTCATGCTGATGAGCTTCTCCCAGGATCTGTAGCCCCACTCATTCACGCCGCAGTTCTGCTCGTAGAGCGGCATGAAGCGCTTGCGCGCGTTCTCGAAGTCGCCATAGACGAAGTACAGGTCCGCCGACTGGAACGCGTAGAGCAAGCCGTTCTTCTGCGGATCGCGATCGAGCGGGATGCGGTCGTTGTACTCGTCGCGCGCTTTGATCGCCTCTAGCACCTGCGGCGGCAGCACGTCCTTCACCGGTCGACGGCCGTCGCCCTCACCCGTGAACTTCAGCTCCTCCCGCTTCTCGATGCCCTGCTGACCGTTCGTCTCCTGGTGCACCCGGTACTGATCCTCGAGCACCTTCTCAGCGATGGTGACGACGTAGTACGCCGACGGCTGCAGGTACTTGTCGTCCTCGTTCGAATCCCGCACCGAGGCAGCGCTGTCGCGCGCGGCCTTCACCTCCGCGGGCTGCGGAGTGCGGCCGATGCCGGCTTGCAGCACCACGATCCAGAAGCGCGCGTCCGCGAGCCAGAAGCGGCTCTCGTACGCGTCCATGGCC
>JAEYOT010000103.1 GCA_023411445.1 Pseudomonadota bacterium | reverse complement strand
GGGCCAGGCTGACCCCGCCGACGAGCAGGAACGCGATCACGCCCCCAGCGATCATCAGGCCACGACCCCTTCGCCGTGGCTGGAATGCCGCCACCGAGACCTTGGAATCCGCCCACGTCCCGGGAGTGGGCGCGAGCGAGCGAGTGGAGCCCGTCTGCGGCAACGACAGTGAGGCGGAACGAGCCGCGGCGCTGCCGGTGGCGACTCGCGCCGCGCCGGCGCTGAGCGGGATGCCGCGCTCGGCAGCCCAACGATCTAGCGCGTCCATGAAAGCGGCTGCCGTCTGAAAGCGCTGCTCGGGCTCGCGCGCCATCGCGATCTCGATGATGGAAGCGAACGCGGGATCCAAGTCCGGCGCGGCTTGCAGCACGGGCGTCGGCGCCTCCAGCACGATCTTGAACAGCAGATCGTTCACGTTCTGCGCGTTGAAAGGCAGCTGACCGGTGACCGCTTCGTACAAGATCACGCCGATCGCGTAGAGGTCGCTGCGGGCGTCGGCGTCCCTGGCGCCGCGCGCTTGCTCGGGCGAAAGGTAACAAGGCGTGCCGACCACGATACCGGTCGCGGTCATCTGCATGCCCTCACCAGTCGACAGCGGCTGGAACTTCGAAATCCCGAAGTCGATGATCTTCACGAAATCGGCAAGGCCCGCTTTTTGCCGCAAAATGAACACATTTTCCGGCTTGAGGTCGCGGTGCACCACGCCTGCGTCGTGAGCCGCGCCCAGGCCGGCGAGCAGCTGACGAATGATTGGCACCAGCGCTGCCGGGGCCATGCGCTGGTCGCGCTCGAGCCGCGTCGCGAGCGTCTCGCCCTCCAGGTACTCGCAGACCATGTAGCGCGCGCCGTCCGGCAGCGAGCCAAAGTCGAAGATCTCCAGGATGTGATCGCTGCCGATGCGTCCGGCGGCCTGCGCCTCACGCTCGAAGCGCGCCACGGCTGTCTGGTTTTCAGCCACGCTGCCGAGCAGCACCTTGACGGCCACTCGCTTACCGATGACGAGGTGCTCTGCCAGGTAGACGGCGCCCATGCCGCCCTTGCCGAGAAGCTTGACGACTCGGTATTTCTCGTCGATGACCTGTCCAGGTTCGATACTCAAGCTCGATGCTCCTCGGACTCAGTAGTGCGAGGCGACGACCCCGACTAGGATTGCCCCCGTGAGATTCGTTTCAATCGCCAAGCCCATCCTTACCGCTGTCCTGCTCCTTACCTCGGCCCAGGCCGGGGCGCAAAGCAAGGAACAAAAGGCCGGGGCCCGCGCCGCAGCCGAGGCCGGCGGGGACGCTTTCGATGCTGGGAGGTACGCCGAGGCGGCGGACCTCTATGAGCGAGCGGAGCGCATCATGCACGCTCCGCCCCATCTGCTGTACGCAGCCCGGGCGCACCTCAAGCTGGGGCACCTGGTGGAGGCTCGGGAGCACTACCTTACGCTCACGCGGGAGCAACTCTCCCCCAACGCTCCGCGCGCTTTTCGCGACGCGCAGCAGCTGGGCGAAAAGGAGCTGGCGGATCTCGAGCCGCGTCTGCCCTACGTCTCCGTGGTCGTGCAAGGCGGAGGCGGTGCCACGGCGCTCCGCGTGACGCGCAACGGCCAGCCGGTACCGGCCGAGCTGCTCGGCGTGCCCACGCCGGTCAATCCTGGCGACTACAGCTACCAAGCCTTCGCCGAGGGCATGGAGAGCACCGCCACCAGCGTGAAGCTGAGCGAAGGCGTGCGCGAGACGGTCGTGCTCACGCTGCGACCTATCCCCGGATTCACCAAGCCGAAGGCCGAAGGCGCGCCTGGCTCGGAGGGCGGCAGCGCCAGCAGCTCGCTCAGCTCGCCCCCGTCGGACACGGGCGTGTCATCGGGAGGCCGCCCGCTGCTGTATGGCGCCATCGCTGGCTTTGGCGTGGCTGCCGTCGGCGTGACCGTTGGAACCATCTTCGTGCTCAAAGGCATGAGCACGAAGGAGAAAGCCGACGACCTGTGCGATCGCGGGCCGGATGGAAGGTGTCGCGGCGACAAGGCACTGGTTGATCCCATCGACAGCGACGCAACGTTTCAGACCGGAGTTGGTATCACCGGCTACGTGGTGGGTGGCCTCGGCCTAGCTACCGGCATCACCTTGCTCGTGATGGACGGGAATCGCTCTGCCGTGAACAGCGCGCGCGTCGTCCCGCTGATCGGGCCGGGCTTCGTCGGCGCCCGCGGCACCTTCTGAGCTGCCATTTGGCTTCGTTACCGCAATTGACGGCTGACCTCGAGCGCCGTCACCGCGAGCGGTGTGCTGCGGTGACGGCAGCTTCGTAGCTTGGCTCAGCGCGGAGGCGGCTGAACCGGGTTGATGCAACCGCGGCCCCAGTTCGCGAGCAGCACGTCGATATCCTTCCGGTCCACCCAGCCGTCGCGGTTGAGGTCCGCGCGGATCGCGATCTCGAGCGGGCGCACCGCGCGCTGCAACCAGACGTCGCGCTGCGTGATGATGCGGTAGTCAGCGATGTCCGAGCAGCCGCTGTCGTCCACGTCGCCCGGTACCCGGTGGTTCACGCCGTAGACCGGCGCTTGACCTGAGACGTTGACTATCTCCTTGTAACGCGAGCGGGGCGTGGCCTTGCCGAGCGCGCTGAAGAGCTGAATCTCACCGCGTGGCATGCTGGTGGAGCCCGCGCCGAGCTGGAGCGTTGCCGGCTGCGAGTAGCCCGCCGCTGCGCGCAGCAGCTGCTGCGTGAACGTGGGCGGCGAGCTGTCAGGCAGCGAGAAAGCCGAGAGCTGCGAGCTGCTGGCGGACGGCGCGAGCAAGAGCTGCATCTGCATGCTGTCGGCTGGGTAAAAAGTGTAGTGCGCCGTTACCTTCCAGCTCAGCTGGTTGGGGAACGTGGCATTCCCGGGCACCGGCGTGCTCAGGTTCGTGATGCTGGAAGGAGGCGTGTTGTACGCGTAGTAGCGGCGGAGCACCTTGGCCTGCCAGCTCACTTCGCCGTCTACCAGCGGGTAGCCGCGGTCGGGCGCGCCGTTGTTGAAGACGAAGCTCTGAGGCACGTTGGCGTCAGGGCCACCGCACAGGTGGTCGCTCGGCGTTTCGTTCTCGAAGCCGTCGGACTCGAGCACGATGGTGGCGTTGATGTTGCCAGCCGCCTGCTTCATCGCCGTGATGGTGTCGCACATGCTGAGCGCTAGCGGTGTGCGCGGGCCGCCGTCCGGTGGGCCATACGTGCTGATCACGCCGTCGAGCTCGCCGAGTGGGCTGCCAGCGCCGGCAGCACCCAGGAGCTGCACGTAGAGGTCGTCGGCGGGATAGGCGCAGAACGTCGTGCTGGCGCCGGTCGGCGTCTCCTTGGTGCAAGTCGTCGCAGCTGTTGGCCACACCTGCTTGATACCGTTTTGGGTGGCGTCGGTCTTGAACGTGTACACGGCGACGCCGCGCGAGATGTTGTTTTCGAAGTTCGTGATGTAGCTCTGTACCGTGGCCTTGGCGTTAGAGATTGCGTTATTCCACCTGCCGTCTTGCGACATGCTGCCTGTGGCGTCGAGCAGGATGATCACGTAATCCTGCGCGGCCGACGCGGCTTGCGCGGAGGCCATCGTTGCCAGACTGACCAAACCTGCCGTGAGTGTCTTGAGTCGCATGCTTGTTTCCTTCCTCTCGCCGCGCGTTGGGTCGCAGCGCCCTACCTGATTGTCTTGAGCAACGCCCAACTGCGCTGCTCGTTTCCCTGGTCTCTAATTCGAGCCGAAGAGCTGCACTGACGTCGCCGTGATGGCGTTGTCCGCTGACGATCCCCCGACGTGATCGTGCGGAGCCGGAGAGACATAGCCCAGGCCAAGCTGACCGCTATCGTTGCGCCCCCAACAGCGCAGCTCCTGCGTAGCGAGCCAAACGCAGGTGTGAGCTTCCCCGGCGCCCACCAGCCGCGGCCAGAGCGGGTTCTCTTCGGCGTCTTGGCCGAGATCGACCGCGTAGGGCCGGTAGCGATCGGTCGTGTCTGGTAGGCCGAGTTGCCCTTCGTCGTTCGCGCCGAAGCAGTGCAGCGTCTGATCCGATTGCACGTAGCAGACGTGGGTCGGCCCCGTCGCCACCTGCTCGGTGGCGTACAGCGTTCGCAAAGACGCTGCGTCGGACGGCGCTTGTACGGGGCTCGGTCCGCCGACGCCCAGTAGCCCGTCCAGGTTGAAGCCAGCTGCGAACAAGTAGTCTCCGCCCTGATCCCAGGTCAGCCACGTGTACGTGCGGAAGCCGCTGCCGAACAGCCCGCGCACGCCGCCACTGGAGAGCGACCACTGGTTCATGAAGTCCAGCTGCTCGAACTCGTTGTAGCCCCAGCACCGGAAGGTGCCGTCTTTCAAGGCCACACACGAGTGCTCTCCGGAGGTGCAGGCAGCTTGCGCGGCGACGCCGTTGAGCTCCACCTCGTGGCTCGACGGCAGCTCGTCGTCGCCGATGTCTTCCTCCAGCGCGGTGCCTAGCTGCCCCCAGTCATTGCGCCCCCAGCAGCGGACGCGACCGTCGTCCAGAAGCGCGCAGGTGCTCTCGCCACCCGCCGAGAGCGAGCGCGCGGGCGGCCCGAGCGACACGGTGGCGTGCGACGCGCTCGGTGGCTCGTCGTCGCCGATCGTCTTCCGGTGACCGAGACCGAGCTGGCCGTGCTCGTTGGCGCCCCAGCAGCGTACCGCACCACCGCGCAGCCGTGCGCAGGTGTGCCGGCTGCCAGCGGCCAGCTCGACCGCTGGCGCTCCCAGCGGCACCAAGCCGAGCTCGAACGGGTGCTGCGCGCCGTGCTCCGCGGTGTCAGCCAGACCGAGCTGGCCCTCGTCGTTGCCGCCCCAGCAGCGGACGCGCCCCTCGCGCAGCAAGGCGCAGGTGTGGCGTTGCCCACCGACCAGCTGCACGACACCGGAAGGGCGGCAGTCGGAGTCGCAGCCGTCGCCGCTCTGACGATTCCCGTCGTCGCACTCTTCGCCGAGGGCGCGTTGGCCGTCGCCGCAGCGAGGGGCCAGGCACTCTCCGTCGCTGCACCGCCCGCAGCACGGAAACGCTTTTGCGGTGACGCGATCTGGCCCGCACACCTGCAGCACGTCGCCTTCGCAGTAAGCGTGGCCTGGCTCCTGATCGACGCAGCCGGGAAGAACCGCATGGCAGCGACCATTCTGCTGATCGCAGCGCTCCTGTTCGCTGCACTGTTGCAGCACCTCCCAGACGCCGAGCTGGCACACCAGGCTCTGGCGTTGGTCCGCCCCGGCGCAAGCCAGGCTACCCCAGTCCGAACACTCCGCCCCGAGCTCGCCGAGCAGCACGGGGGCTGCGCCGGCAGCGCCGCCCTCAGCTACGTCGATGCTGGGCTGGCCCACCAAGCACCCGTCACCCCAGCCGCCGCTGTTGCTTTCGCCACCCCAGCCCCAGCCGCTCCAGCCGCCGGCGCCCGCCTCATGAT
>JAEYOT010000821.1 GCA_023411445.1 Pseudomonadota bacterium | reverse complement strand
AGGGCGCGGTGATCTCGGGCTCGTCGATCAGCGCACCGAAAGCCTGCTCGGCGAAGTCGTCGACGTCCGCGTCGACCATGCTCTCGCGCGTGCTCACCTCGGCGTCTGGTTCGTCGGCTTGGACCTCCGCGGCTTCCTCCACCACCTCGGCGTCCTCGATCTCGATGTCGTCCTCGAGCACGATGGCGTCGTCGCCCTCGGCTACGGGTGGCGGCTCGCTCACGGCCACGCTCCGCGCCTCCAGCGTCACGAACGGTTGGATGCGGCCGACCAGCTCCTCGAAGCTGATCGGCTTTTTGACGTAGTCCTCCGCGCGCGTCCGCAGCCGGCGATGCTGCTCGAACGTCTCCTCGCTGGACTCCGAGCTCATGATGATGAGCGGTACGTCCTTCAACGCGGGATCGCGCTTCAGCTTATTGCACACCGAGAAGCCGTTCATGCGCGGCAGCTCGATGGCCAGCAGGATCAGGTCGGGTTTGTCGCGGCTCGCCGCCTGCAAGCCGTTGTTCGCGTCGTCGACGACCGAGACCTCGCAGCCGTACTTCGCGAGCCCCGCGCGGAGCGTTTCTGCAAACGTGGGATCACTCTCGAAGACGAGTACCTTGATGGCCATCCAGGTCCTTGAAATTACGGCGAGACTCGCCACGATATCGGGCGTTGCCGCCCCCGGTCAAACGCTCAGATGGCCTGAAATTTTAGGCGGGCGGCGCTTTGCGACTCGCCTTTTCTGCGTGTCCGCTCTGCTGCGTGCGCTTGGCGAGCACTTCGATAACTTGCCGCAGCGTCAGCCCTCGCTGCGTGAGGCCGACCATCGCGTGATAGAGCACGTCGGCAGCCTCGGACAGCACACGCTCGTCACTCTCGTTCTTGATGGCGTCTGCCAGCTCGCCCGCTTCCTCGCGGATCTTGGCGCCGATCTTGTCCGGTCCGCCTTCCAGCAGCGACTTCGTGTAGCTCTTCTCCGCTGTGGAAGCCTTGCGAGCCTCAAGCAGCTCACCCAGCTCCTGCAGAAACGGCGCGGCCTCGCGTGGTGTGTCGCTGAGCTCGCCCTGGGCGCTCACCTGCCGAAAAAAGCAGGCTGGGCGGCCAGTGTGACACGATGGGCCGACCGGCAGCACGCTGAGCAGCAGCGTGTCCGCGTCGCAGTCGGCGACGACGGAGAGCACCTGCAGCACGTGGCCCGACGTCTCTCCCTTCGTCCACAGTGCTTGGCGCGAGCGGCTGTAGAAGGTGGCCTTGCCGGTCTCCAGCGTGCGAGCCAGAGCGGCCTCGTTCATGTAGGCCAGCATCCTGACTTGTCCGCTCAGGTGGTCCTGCGCAATCGCCGGGATCAAACCGCGTTCATCGAACTTGAGCATGCGGCCCCGGTTTGCCTCACAACGGGGGAGTTGGCGAGGGGCTTGGCGCGACGAAGCTCGCTCGTGGGGGCCCCGGACCCGAGCTTGGCCCGCTTTGGGGGCCGCGAACCACGTTAATTCACGTACAATGCGCGGAAATCATTCAGATTATCTGTTGGCTCGGATCGTGCTCTCCTACCGACGAGGCTCAACGCTCCTCCCGTTCCCCGCGTCCTCGGAAGGGGTCAGCGCCCTGCCTCAGGAGAAACCTCATGGCCCGACCCGTCGCTTCCCACCTCTCGCTCGGTACCAGCGCGCTGCTCGGCGCTCTGGGGCTGCTCACTGGTTGCTCGGGCTCGACGGACGAGGAGCCCGGCGGCTCGGCGGGGGTGCGCCACATCGTGTACGCCGTGCGGCAGCACACGGTGCTGAACGGGGAGGGTGAGGTCGAGCTGATCGACGTGGCCGGCGGCATGGGCCAGGTGATGGACTACGGGCGCTACGTCCCGGGTGGGCGGCTGGAGCTGCTGGATCTGCGCAACCCGAAGGACGTGCAAAACATCATCGAGGACTATCCGGAGGCGGACATCGCGAGCGTGGATCTGTCGTTCGACGCCACGAAGGTGCTGTTCACGATGAAGAAGGACCGCTCCGACCAGTACCACGTGTACTGGGCCGGGCTCACGCGCGGCGAGGACGGCAAGTTTCCGATCACGCAGCTGACGTTCGGCCCCTACGACGATCAGCAAGCGATTTGGGCGGGCGGTGAGCGCATCGTGTTCACCACCAACCAAGCGTACACGGACATGGGTACGCGCGCGGACGAGTACAACCACGCGCGCGTGGTGACGCAGCTTGCCACCATCACGCTGCGCGGCGGTGACGCCGATCGCAAGCTGTGCTCACAGAACCTGTCACACACCGTCACGCTGTTCTCCATGGCGGACGGGCGCGTCGGCTTCTCGCGCTGGGAGCACTTGGAGAACGTCAACGACGTCAAGCTGATGGCCATGAACCCGGACTGCACGCAGATGATCGGGCTCAACGGCCAATTCGGTAAGCCGGGCAACTCGCTGGTGCAGTTCACGGAGAGCCAAACACCGTACGTGTTCTACGGCATCGTGACCAACCGTGAGAACACCATCCAAGCCGGCTCGCTCGTGAAGCTGGACGCCCGCTGGAAGGAAGACGACTCCAAGCTGGACATGGAGAAGCGCGCCGACGAGGCGTACACCATGCTCACGCCCCACGTGCCGACGGGCGAGGAGGCGTCGCCGATCGGTCGCTACCGCTCGCCTGCCGTGCTGCCGGATGGTCGGCTGTTGGTCACGTGGGCCAGCGGCGACGTGAACGAGTTCAACGAGCTGGCGCTCACGCCGCCGGACTACGGCGTCTACATCTACAACCCGGAGACGCGCCAGAACGAGCTCGTGGTCAACCACGAGAAGTCCTGGGAGCTGTACGCCAAGCCAGTGGTGCCTCGCCCGGAGCCGAAGCTGATCACGTCACGTCAGGACGTGACGGACGCCAGCGTCCCCACGAAGTTCGGCTCGATCGACGTGAAGGTGTCGTCGCTATACACGCGCCACGGCAACACGGTTAGCGGGGCGCAGTTCCCGGAGGGCACCTCCCTGGACGAGGGCCTGAAGCACGCGGTGAAGGTGCGCATCATCGAGGGCTTCTCCAGCGAGGCTGCCACCGGCGCGACCATGTTCGGCTTGACCATGGCCGAGGGTGCCGCCCTGATCGGTGAAGCCAAGGTCGAAGCGGACGGCTCGTGGCTGGCGGACGTGCCGCCCTACATCCCGATGCACCTGCAGGCCGTGGATGAGTTCGAGCTCGCCATCCGCAACGAGACGACCTGGATCCAGGGCATGCCCGGTGAAGACCGCGTGTGCGGCGGCTGCCACGAAGATCGCACGCAGCCGACCGAGCCCGGCGGCCAGGCTCTGACCATCGCAGGTAGCCGCAAGCCCGAAGATTTCATGATCCCGGTGCTAGAGCGCGTGGAATACCCCTGGTCGAACGCCAACGATCCGGCCAACCCCAACCAGATCCAGACGCTGCTCAACGCCAAGTGCGTCTCTTGCCACAACGAGACCACCAACGGCGACAAGCCACAGGAGTTCTACACGGTGTCGTCGATGAACGAGACGACCGGCGAAGGCTACACCTACCAGATTCCGCGGCTGGACCTGAGCGATCGCCCGATCACCGTGACCTACGATCGCGGTGAGCACGAATGGCCCGCGTCTTACGTCTCGATCTTCTACCCCGCGGCGCTGGAGATGGAGATGGGCATGGGCGCGGAGGTCACCGGCAACATTCCGCCCAAGTGGGGCGTGCCGAGCGACGCTCGCCACAGCGCTCTGATCGAGAAGCTCAACATCACCGGCTCGATCAACACCAACCTGTACGCCTGGCCGCTCGGCGAGCCCTTCAGCTTGGGCGACATCGCTGGCGGTAAGCGCAGCGACCACGCCGCGGAGGCGGGGCTCACGCGCGAAGAGGTGCAGATGTTGATCCGCACGATCGACATGGGCGGCCAGTACTTCGCCCGCCAGAACACCGGCTTCAAGCCGTTCAACAACGACCCGGTGGCGGGCAAGCAGTACTGACGCAGCGAGGAGAACAACCATGAAGACCCAACACGGAAATCTCGTCCGGTCCTCACTGGCTCTCGGCGCGCTGCTGCTGGCGAGCGCAGCCGGCGCCGAGCCGAACGTCCACACCGGTCGCGCTCAGGTCTACAAGCAGCTGGAGACGAGCTCGCTCGAGGCGGTGAGCACGCCCGAGCAGATCATGAAGCTTGCCAGGCCGGACTCCGTCGCGCCGACGCGCATTTGGAAGGTGCTGGAGCACGGCGAGAAGCTGGAGTGCTTGGCCTGCGTGCCGGTGGTGGCCAAGCTGCTTTACAACAAGAACGACAAGACGCGGGAGATCAGCGCCTGGTGGCTGCGCCGCCGCATCTTCGGCGTGTTCGGCCCCGGTCAGGTGTACCAGCAGACGCTGGAGACACTGGCGGACTCCAAGCAGAGCGAGACGCGCCGGATGTACGCGGCGAACGCGCTGGGTGAGTTCCTGTCGGCGAGCGGAGTACCGGCGCTGTCCAAGGCCGTGGTCGAAGACGAGTCGCCATTGGTGCGTGCGGCGGCGGTGGCGGGCCTGGAGCGCTTGAACTCGTCGGGTGAAGGTGAAGCGCTCACATTGGCGCTGGGCGACGGCGACGAAAAAGTACGGCTGGCGGCGCTGCGCGCGGTGACGCGCATCAACGCCTTCGCGGATGCAGATGCCGTCGTGGCTCTGATCGGTGACCCTTCGGCGCTGGTGCGCCGTCGCGCCGCCGAGACGCTCGGCGTGATGAAGGCGGGAGACGCGGTGGTGGGGCTGATCGCTCTTAGCTCGCCGGAGCAGGAGTCGGACGCGTCCGTGCGGGCGGCCGCGGTTTGGGCCCTGGGCCAGATCGGCGACGTGGCAGCGCGCGACGCGATCCTCGCCGCGGAGGACGACGCGGACGCTTCGGTTCGCAGCGCGGCTGCCGTCGCGGTCCGCATGCTGCGGCTGTAGTCGTACCGCGCGCACGCGCGTGGTAATACTCGAGAGCGATGCCCTTGCTAGCGTGGCGGTCGGCGTTCGCGGTGTCGGTGCTCGTGGCCCTGATCGGCTGTCAGCGGCAGGAGCAGCCGGAGCGGACCAACTTCTACCAGCGGCGCATCGGGCCGATCCTGGAGCAGTCCTGCGTGGACGGGCCGGCCAAGGCAGGGTGCCACGTGCGCTCGGACGAACGCGGCAACGCGCTCGGTAACCTGAGCCTCCAGAGCTACGCTGACGTGGTCAATCGCCGCGATCTGCTGGTGAACTACGGACCGTACGGCATGCCCGGCATGCTGCTCAAGGCCGTGCCGCCGTTCAAGCTGGCGCTCACCTCGTGGAAGAGCAGCGAGCCCTTGATCATCGACAGCAACATCGCGCACGTGGGCGGCTCCCTGATCGACATCACGTCCACCTCGTTCACACAGCTGCAAACGTGGATCGAGAACGGCGCGTCGGAGAACAACGCGCGCCAAGCCGAGCGCCAGTACGAGCAGGCGGCCTGCTCCAGCACGCTGGGCGCTGATCCGGAGTTCGACCCGACGCGCGATCCGGCCGCATCGGACTTTGCCAGCTTCAAGCGCGCGGTAAACCCCGTGCTCGGTAAGAGCTGCGCCGGCTCGAACTGCCACGGCTCCCCCTCCAACTCTTTGCAGCTCACCTGCGGCGATACGCCGGAGCAGGTGCGCTGGAACTACTTCGCCGCGCAAGACTACGTGTCGAGCGAAGCGCCGCTGAGCGAGATCGTGCGGCGGCCGCTGGCGCCAGCCGCTGGCGGCACGTACCACGAGGGCGGCGTCCTATTCGCCAGCGTGGACGCGCCGGAGTACGTGGCCCTGCTGGAGTGGGCGACGGAGAAGGGCGGGCCCACCAACGTGCCGGACTCGCCCGGCTTCGAGCTGTTCGCCGATCGGGTGCAGCCGATGCTGGTCAGGCGTGGCTGCATGATGATCGGCTGCCACTCGCCGGCCATGTTTCACGACTACCGTCTACGCGGCGGCAGCGGCGGCCATTTTGGCCTACCCGCCACGCGCAAGAACTACGAGCTGACGCTGGAGCAGCTGGCGCTGGACACCGACAACCCCGAGGCCAGCCGGCTCGTGCGCAAGAACTTGATCCCGGCGCCGGCCGGTCCCGGCATCCTGCATCGCGGCGGCTCCCTGTTCGCCGAGCGCCCGGAGACGTGCGACGAAGAGGCTGCGCTGACGGGGCCGCTCGACGAGCAGAGCGAATACTGCGTGATCACGGCGTGGATCGCCGTGGAGCGCGCTGCCCGCATGGCAGGCGCGGCGGAGCTGTCTTCGATCGTGTTCGTGCGCCGCCCGCCAGCGCCCCTGCCGGACACGCCGCAGGATTTCGAGCGTTTTGCGCCCGGCGCCGAGCTCGTGCGCGCGGCCGTCACGGTCGACGAGAGCAGAGCGCTGAGCGTGGGTGACGAAGATAGCCTGTCGGCGCTGTGCGGCTTGGAGCCCAGCAGCAGCGACGTTCGCCGGCCGGCCGTGTCCTGGGACGGCAAGAAGATCGCCTTCGCCGCGCGCTCGGACGCCGACGAAGCCTGGGCCGTGTATGTGATCGAGGGCGACAGCTTCGCGCTTCAACCGGACATCGCGGCGCCAGCCGTGGACGACGACGGCCGCGCGCTGCCAACCAACGGCGAGCTTGTCCACAATTTCGATCCGGTCTTCGCGGCCGATGGTCGCATCGTGTTCGTCTCGACCCGAGGCAACACGCTGAACACGTCCGCGTTCGACTACAAGGGGCCGCAGCGCACGCCGGCGGATCCGTCCAAGCTCAACGCCAACCTCTATGTGCTCGAGGGCGAGCGCGTGCGCCAGCTCACGTTCTTGCTCAACCAGGAGCTGTCACCCAGCTTCATGCGCGACGGCCGCGTGATGATGACGACCGAGAAGCGCCAGCCCGATTTTTACCAGTTGGCGGGGCGTCGCATGAACTTGGACGGTGGGGACTACCACCCGCTGTTCGGTCAGCGCTCCTCGATCGGCTTCAATCAGTTCACGGA
>JAEYOT010000802.1 GCA_023411445.1 Pseudomonadota bacterium | reverse complement strand
CGCTTTCGCCTTCGCTTTCGCGTCCGCGTCGGCGCGGCCCAGGTCGTCCGCGATGCGATCCAGGACCCCATTGACGAACTTGCTGCTCTCTTCACTACCGAAGCGCTTGGCCAGCTCCACCGCCTCGTCCAAGATCACCGCGCGCGGCACGTCCGTCCGCGTCAGTAGCTCATAGGCGCCGAGCCGGAGCGCGTTGCGATCGATGCGGGCCATGCGCTCCAAGCGCCAGTTCTGGCTCGCGGCGCGGATGCGCTGATCCAGCTTCTCCGCGTCCGCGCGCACGCCGCGCACCAGCTGATCGGCGTACTCGCGGCCCTCCGCGTCACCTGGCAACTCTCGCCAAAAATCCGAAATGGCCTGCTCCACGTCGCTGCTCGTCGTTTCGATGGCGAACAGCATCTGCAGCGCAGCTTCACGAGCGGTTGTACGAGCGCCCATCGACCTCAGAAACCTTGCTGCGACAGCTGCTTGCCGAGCGTCACCATCTCGAGCGCGACCAGCGCCGCGTCGAAGCCCTTGTTGCCGGCCTTGGTGCCCGCGCGCTCCACGGCCTGCTCGATGCTGTCCGTGGTCAAGACGCCGAAGCTGATCGGCACGCCGCTCTCCAGCGACGCCTGCGCCACGCCCTTGGACACCTCGTTGGCCACGTGATCGAAGTGCGGCGTCGCCCCGCGGATCACCGCGCCCAGCGCCACCACCGCGTCCACCTTGCCGGACTTGGCCAAGCGCCGGCACACTAGCGGGATCTCCCACGAGCCCGGCACCCGCACCACGCTGATGTTCCTCGCGTCCGCGCCGTGCCGCACGAGCGCGTCGATCGCTCCCTCCACGAGCCGCTCCACGATGAACGCATTGAAGCGCGCGGCGACGATGGCGAACTTGGCGCCATCAGGGACGATCAGAGCACCTTCGATAGATTTCACGGAATCGGCCGGCATGGGCCGCCCTTATTAACACAGCGCCAAGAATGCGCCCGCACCCGCGCCAGCAGCTGGCTTTCCCCAGGAAAAAGCCGCTCACAGCCCCCCGCACTGCTCAGAGCACTCGAAGTCCTCCTCCCAGCCATCCGGCCCCGCCGTCGTCCCGATCAGGAAACATTCCTCCGGCCGCGCGGGAGCGAACGTGCAGCTCACAGCCTCACCACCCCCGCCACGACAAGCCGACCGGCAGCCAATGAACGTCGCCGCCTCCGGCTCCCACTCCGTATCGCCCGCGAACGGCACACCCCGAATCGCGCTGCACTCATCGCGCAGCTCACACTCTGCTTCATCCAAGCCCGCGCACGGCTCCGGCTCCTCCTCACAACACTCCGTGGAGCTCGTGCCGCAGCTCGGCGCCTCACAGCTCAGCTGCTCCTCAGCCGTGCAGCTCGCAAACCACGCCACCCGGCCCTCGTCGCCATACAGGCAAGCCCAAGTCGCCTCTTCGTCCCCCGCATCCAGCGCGTCCAAACATGCCTTGAAGTAGCTGGGCGCCGCCAACCGACAGCGCGCCCCCGACTCAACGCTGCTCGATCCATCGATGCTCGAGTCATTCCTCAGCTCCGCGAGCGACACCCACGGCGACTCACTGATCGCGATCACGTAGTTGTCCGCGCGCAAGCGCGAGCCGCTCGACTCGCTCGTCACGTGCACGTACTTGCCCGGCGAGCGATAGTAGAGCGCCCTGAGCACACACCGCGCCAACTCCTCGTTCGGAACCCGCATCGTCCCGTCGATCCACTGCGCGCCCGAAGCCTCACACGGCTCCTCGAGCCCGCACGCCTGAATCTGCTCGATCGCGCCCGGCCCCGCGCCGCCTGCACCGGCAGTGCTGATCGGCGCTCCGCCTTCACCGGCCGTCGCCGGATGGCCGTCATCGCGCGTGCTCTTTCCACACGCCGCCAAGCACAGCACCGCGACAACACCGCACGCCACCTTCCCGACCATGCGGTGGAGTCTAGCAGGTCGGGGGCGTCAGGTGCGCTCTTGGGGGCCTAGGAAGGCTCTGTCTGCACCATCCAACCGTGCGCGTGCCCCCTCGCGGGAACTTAAGTGAGCCAAGACCCGTGAGCTCCACAACCCCTCGTAAGTTCTCGACATGCCCGCCGCGGTCAAGCTCGCTGCGGACAGCTCCTGATGCCGCCGCACCCGAGCAGCGCTACCTTGCACAGCCTGCGATGCCGACCAGCAGCGCGCGACGAGCATCTCCCACGTGATGGACCTCGAAGAGGCGGGTGAGCTAGACGACTGCAAGCAGTAACCGGCCAGGGCGCTTGGACCTGCGAAAGGCGCGCAGTTCTGCGCCCTAGCTCTTCGCGCCAGACCCACGCTGCCTGCCACGAAGAGGTACCGCTGCAACAATGTGAATCTCGCAAGATACGAGATCCTGAAACGGGAGAAAGTCCGTGCCATTCGCCGTGATAACGGCGTCCACTTCGTGCACTGAGGCCGTACCGAGGATCGCAATATCTCTGTGCCACAGGTCGCGAGCAATCTGCTTCGCCCCGCGAGCGACCGGGACGGCAGCCCCAATGCGGGCAGCCTCGAGCGCGGCGCGCTCATCGAATTCGAGTGTGCTGAATGTATTACTCAGGAAGGCGTGTGCCTTCTGGTCCGCGCCGCTAGCGCGAGCGAAGAGCATCAACTCTTGGATCGTAACGGCAGACACAAAGAACGTCGCATTTCGCTTAGCGAGCTTTCGGACGAGGGCTTTCAGCGGGGCTGAAAATCCGAATCGCCGTCCATCCAACGCGAGACCATGTTGGTATCGAACAGGACCCGCTTCCAATTGTGTGTCCCGCCCCGCATGCGGTTAGTGGCGCGTCGGCCCAAGCTGGGAGGCGACGGCGGCGCTATCCCAAGTGCCGCGCATGACGCCGAAGGTCTTGTCAAAGCTTGCGTCCGCGGCTTGCGCCGTAGCGGCCGAACGAATGTCGATCGCATGCAGGTCGGCGACCGCTCCGTCGGCAGCCACGACCGCGTCGGTGAGAACAACGACCTCGTGTCCCCAAAGCGCTCGCGCACGGTCTCGCAGCGAGCTGGGCATGCGTACGCTTCGCCGAGCAGTGGACGACGCAAGAGTAAAGCCGGGGGGATCGAACGTGAGCGACACTATCTGTCCACTGATCGACGTCGTTGCTCTGTGTCCCCTTCGCTGCGCGGTGGCATGCTTCCGCAGAGCCGCCTCGAGCGACGTGATGACGGCCACCGAGCGCCAGGCTCCACGCCCAGTCTTCGTAGCAAAGCTGAGCTTCGCGGCGCTGTCTTTCGCCGCCGCACTCGCTCGTGCGAAAGCCTCGGCGCCGTTTGCACTTAGGCGAGACGCCTGGCCCTTGGCCACACGACCCAGCTCCAACCCGGTTTCCTTCCAGAACGCCTGAGCGATGGCATCGCTTGCCAACTGCGGGCCCCTGTCCCCACTGCCGGCAACAAGCGGCACGATGAGGCTGCCCTTGGCGGTGGGCCCAACCGAGAACGTCAACGCATCGCGAACTTGCGGGAGTGGCCAGCCATGTTTCGTTGCCAGCTCGGGTGCCAGCGCGGCACGTAGCGAAGAGAGTCCCTCAAGCGCCGCCTCAAGCGTGCGCACATAGGCGTCCGCCTGCACGTACTTCGCCCCTGAGGCTGGCTGGAAGCGAACCGAGAACTCGTGACGCATTGTGCGATCCTAGCTTGAAACCAGCGCTTGCTAGCCACTTTTTTCATCCTCGGTACTGTGACCGCAGCGCACGCTCTGTCGATCGCGCTCGCACGCTCTCAGCGCCTCGGGCGACGCTACGGAGAGCATCTGGAGCGCCCGGCTCAACGAGCTGGCAACCTGTCGCGGCGGGCGCACCGCTCCTTGCTGACGCATCTCATCACCGCTTCCTGATTGCTCCCGCAACAGGAAGACACGGCGAATGGTTGCGCTTTCGGCTCGCCGCCGGCGGTTCCGGCCACCTGCTTCCCCGACGACGTTCTCGCCGGGATGCACCACGCCGCCCGCCATAAGAGAAGCTCGTCGACCACAACACCACTACCCGCGTCGCCGAGGCTCTCTGCGCGTCGACTGATCGAAGGCCATGGGCGCTACGCCTCTGCCGCGCGCTATGCGATGGCCATCACGCCGCGCGCACATCCTCCGCCGTCGCGCTTGCCATCAACCTGCCGGCGCTCAAGCCCATCAAGCGGTTCGGGCACACGCCGTCGGATGGTGGGCAGACGACGTGCGCCTGACATACGTCCTCCGCCATCGTGACACCTTTCGTTCCCTTCACGGTGGCCACCATTGAACGTCGGCGGAACTGCCTGCGCGCGCAGCAATGAAGGTCCCGCAAGTCAGGCCTCTGTTGCGGCGTCCGCAACTCGCCTCGCTCAATGCGCCGACCATAGTCATTTCGCTAACGACTTCCTCCTGCACGATCGAGGGTCTTGCTCGTAGGCAGCAAACCCGCGTACGGTGCAAGGTTACGCCGATCTGCGCAAAGCGAACGGGTGACGAGTACGACCATGACGACTGCAACTTGGAGGATGGCGTGGGACAGCGCACGAGCACCGAAACGCTGATTGGTCTACTCTGCGCGTTCTGGAAGCAACGCACCTGGTCTCAAGCGGACCTGGCGCGTGAGATCGGCGTGAATCCCCGTGCCGTGCGGCGCTACCTGGACGAGCTGACGACCTCCGGATGGCCGCTGGAGCGCGACGAGGATCATCCGCACGTGTATTGGAGCCTGCCCAAGGACTGGCTTCCGGTGGGTGTGTTGCTCACGGCCGAGATGACGGCGGACCTCGTTCGTGCCCTCGCGCATGTGCCCCCGGGCCCTGCGCGCTCGCGACTCTTGCGCGCAGTGGCGAGTCACGCTCCCGCGCCACTGCTCGAGGTACTCGGTCGCGTCATCCCACCGCGCGCGTCAGACGCCGAGAATGATCTGCTTCCCGCTCTTCTTGATGGCCTCGCGCAGCAATCACCGCTCCGACTCAAGTACTGGACGGCAAGTCGAGGCAGCTTCGGATCGCGGAGCGTCTCTGTTCAGCGCGTGATGGTCGGACCACCGACGCGGTTCCTTGCCTGGTGCCACCTGACGAACACCCTGCGATGGTTCCGGCTCGACAACACGTCCGCCGTCGAGCCCGACCCAGCTTCCACCTTCCATCCCGTGGACGAAGCGGAGGTAGATGGCGTCGTTCAAGAGAGCGTTCAGGGCTTCCACGGTCCAGAGCGCGTGCGTGTCGCCTTCAAAGTTCGCGATCCTGAAGCGCGGTGGGTTTCCCACAATCTGCCGGAGGGGCTCAGCTTCACGCCGGAAGCTGGCGGCATCTTTGTCGAAGCCGAAACGCGCGGGCTGCTGCCCATCGCGCGCTTCGTGGTCGGCCTCGGTGACGCTGCCAAGTGCGAAACGCCCGAGCTTGCGGGGTTGGTCCGGCAGCTCGCGAGCGGGGCTCTGCACAACCTTTCTCAAGAGTGAAGGTTTGTACAGTATGCGCCAAGCGGACTGCAGATTGGGACGGCGAACGGGTTGAAGGTGCCGCCATGACTTCGTCCGAACCGACTCAGCCTGCCTGGGCCTTGTGGGGCAAGGCACGGCGTGCAGCCGGGGACTCGGGCCCTGAGTGGCATCCGTTGATCTGCCACATGTTGGACGTGATGAACGTGGCGGACCTTTTGCTCGAGCGTCTGCCGCCAAGAGCGCGCGCAATCGCCGCCGCTCCCTTCGGGGCCCCCGAGAACGCCCGACGCTGGCTACGTGCCCTGATCGCCCTCCACGACATGGGCAAGGCGACTCAGGGCTTTCAACAGAAGTGGCAAGGCAACCTCTCGCTGCGAGTCGCGCTCGGCCTACACAACCAAGTTTCGGAAGAGTGCCACCGGCATGGGATCTCGGGTACGGCCATTCTCTCGGCGCTGCTCCAACGGCGGGACTTACTGGGCGAGGCTGCGTTGCCCGAGGAGGCCGCCTTTGCCCTAGCGCAAGCCGTGGCTTCTCATCACGGCGAGTTCGCCATCGCTCGACTGGTCAAGAATTGCGCCTCGGGTCATTTAGCGCGCCAGCACCGGGTGGGCAGCTGGGCACAAGTGCACGGCGAGCTAGCTCGCATCGTCCTGGACGTAGCGCTCGAGGGAGGAGCCCTCGCACCGCTCGTTCTCGATCCAGAGCGAGACCCGGGATTTTTGATGCTTCTAGCTGGGCTTACCTGCGTGGCGGATTGGCTAGGTTCGGACGCAGATGTCTTTAGCTACGAACCACTGCCAGTAGACGTCGTCGCGTACCAACGCATCTCGCGTGAACGCGCTGGGAGGGTGCTGACCAAAGCGGGATGGGGAGCACCTCACCCCCGCTCGCCGAGAGCCTTCGAGGAGTTGTTCCCCTTCTCTGCACGCTCCCTCCAGGTTGCTACGCAGGAAGCGCTACAGTGCCTCGAGGGTCCGGGTCTGCTCATCATCGAAGCTTCGATGGGCGACGGAAAAACAGAGGCAGCTCTGCTCGTCGCGGAAGCGCTGGGTCCGCGCGTGGGCAACGAAGGCGTCTACGTCGGTCTGCCGACGCAAGCGACGGCGAACCAGATGCTGGGCCGAGTGGAGACCTTCCTCGGGCGCGTTCACTCAAACTGGTCCAATCTGCAGCTCGTTCACGGGGACGCCATCCTATCACCCAGGTTTGCAGAGCTGAAGTTGCGAGAAGTGTATGGGCACGAACGACACGCTGGCGTGGGCGCGGCGGTGTGGTTCTCGCAGAGTCGTCGAGCACTGCTAGCGCCGTACGCAGTCGGGACGATCGATCAAGCGCTGCTCGGAGCATTGCAAACCAAGCACGGGTTCGTTCGCCTGTTCGGACTTGCGGGCAAGACCGTCATCCTCGATGAGGTGCACGCTTACGACACGTACACCTCTAGCATCTTGGACCGCCTGGTCGAGTGGCTGTCCGTTCTCGGCTCGACCGTGGTCATTCTCTCTGCGACGCTCCCGCAGCAACGTCGCAGAGAGTTGCTCGAAGCGTACGGGGCCAAAGCACCGCTGGTGGAGAGCGCGTACCCACGCATCACCGCTGGCTCGCGGGGTGCCGTGGCTCTTTCTTTACCAACGCAACCGTCACGCGCCGCACAGGAAATTCTGCTTTCTCATGAGCCAGATGATGTGCAAGCCGTGGCAAGCAAGTTGGCGGCTGCCATCGCGAGCGGCGGCACGTCTGCGTGGATCTGCAACAGCGTGAGTCGCGCACAAGCCGCCTTTTCGGAGCTGAAACGCCTGCGTGAAGCCGGCCAGTTGCCGAGCGATGCCGTGCTCGACCTCCTTCACTCGCGCTTCCTCCGTAAGGATAGGCAGCTTCGTGAGCAACGCGCCGAGGATCTGTACGGACCGCGCAGCACCACGCGGCCGCGATGCGGAATTCTCGTCGGCACCCAGGTCCTGGAGCAGAGCCTCGATCTCGACTTCGACTTGATGATCTCGGATCTGGCCCCCATCGACCTGTTGTTGCAGCGCTCAGGACGTCTCCATCGCCATGTGCGCGAACGTCCTGAAAACCACCGGCTGCCGCGCCTCTGGGTTGTGATGCCGCCGGAGAAGGCTGGTGTTCCCGATTTCTCATCCGTCGCCTTCGTGTATCAGGATGGCGCTCCGGACATTGTGCTCAAGACGTGGCTGGAGGTGCGCAGCCTCGAGCGCCTACGAATACCAGAACAGATCGAATCTCTCGTCGACCGTGTTTATGGCGACTCCGATACCGCGCCAGTCGATGAGCGGTTGGCTGCAGCGCTGGCGCAAGCAACGGAGGACGCCACGAACAAGCGCGGCGCTCAAGCCTTTGCGGCGCAAGATAAGCTGTTTATTTCAGTAGCGGAGGCCCTCGATAGAGGATTCGGTGATTGCTATGCGGACCTCGAAGAAGACGAGGATGGCAAGGTCAACATCAACCTACGCGCCGCAACACGACTGGGCGAAGAGTCGATCGACGTTGTGTGCCTGTGGGGTGACACGGACGGGAATTTGAGCTTCAGCGCGGAAGGTCGCGACCCTATTGACCTCGCGGCGCCACCCACCTTCGAGCTAGCGCGCCAACTCGTTGAGCACGCGGTCAAGATCCAGGTCCGATCCCTGGCGCGCCATCGCCATCTACTGAGCGAGCCGCCTTCTTGGCAGAAGCACCCTGCTCTGAAGCATCGTCAGTTGCTTACGCTGGGACCATCGGCGCTCGAGTCGGGCATTCAACTCGATGAGGAGCTCGGTCTTGTCCTGTGAACGTCTTTGCATCTTGCATCCACTGGCAAATTTCCTTGTGGACGAGGCGAGGTTCTCGTCTGTCGTTCCCGAGCGTGCGCTTGAGGTAACCCATGCCGAAATTTGATCTGACGACCGAACCCTGGATCGTGTGCATCAAGGCCGATGGCTCGCCCGAACAGCTGGGCTTGCGCGACGTACTGGCGCGCGCCCACGAGCTCAAGGCTCTTGGAAACGAGTCACCACTGCTAGATGCAGCTCTGCTGCGGCTCTGTCTGGCAATACTCCATCGTTGCTTCGGACCCAGTGACAAGCAGGCTTGGCGTGCCCTGCAGGCCGCTCAGCGCTTCGATGCCGCCAAGATCGGAGCCTATCTGGACGCCTGGCGATCGGGCTTTGACCTGTTCGATGCGGAGCGCCCTTTCTTTCAGGTCGCTCGCCTTGTCGAGCAGTCCAAGAACTACACGACGGGTTTGAAGCCGGCGCGCGAGATCATCGCTGAGCAATCCTCCTACGGAGGGCCACGAGAGCTGTTTGCGTCTCGTCCGAGCGAAGGCGAAACCATCCCGTTTGCGGTCGCGGCGAGGTGGCTCGTCGCCATTCAGGCCTTTGCTACTGGCGGGCTGCTCACGCGCGACACGGCAAACGGTGACCCCACCTCGGCCACCGCTGCGCCGCTGTGTTCGACCGCCGTGGTCACGATCAGAGGCCGAACATTGTTCGACACTCTGCTGCTCAACCTTGTCACCTATCCCGCAGCACGCATCTTCCCTTGGACGGCGAAGGACGCGCCAGCCTGGGAGCTACCCCCGCAGCCGAAGTTCACGAAGCGACCGTGCCACGGATGGCTCGACTGGCTGACTTGGCAGAGCCGCCGCGTCCAGCTCATCCCTCACGACGACAGCGGGATCGGCTCGTTTCTCTTGCTCAACGGCTGCGAAGTGATGACAGCCGAGAATATCGACATTGTCGACCCGATGGCGGCTCGTCGCTACAGCGACACCCAGAAGAAATTCTTACCCATCGCCTTCACCACGGACCGCGCGGTCTGGCGGGATTCCACGGCGCTTTATCAGGTCACCGAGTCGAGCGACGTGCGCGGCGCTCGCGTGGTGGAGGAACTTGCTCAGCGCAAGGTCCCTGACGCACAAGAGCTGGAGTTACAACTTTACGGACAGCGTCCGAACAAGGCGAGCATCTCGTTCACACGCTCGGAGGTCGTTCCGCTACCTGCAAAGCTGATTCACAATCCGGAGCTCGTGGCGATCCTTCGTGATGAGCTCGCGAAAGCGGAGGCCGCGCAGAGCGCGCTGAGATCAGCTCTGTACCTGGCATTCCAACACGTCCTGTCTCTGGGAGAACGTAAACCGCCGGGCGAAGAAGTCGGGAATATGATCGAAAACAGCCGCGGTATTCCCAAGTACTGGGGACGGCTCAAGACGGCGTTCGACGCCTTCCTCGTCTCACTCGTCGAAACAGACGGAAGTGCCACCTCCGTGTCTGAATTTCGTTCGGCGATCTGGCGTGAAGCAGGCGAAGCATTTCGGGCAGCGGCTCTGAGCAGCTCGAGCTCCACACGAGCGCTCAAGGCTTTCACCCTGGGCTACGACAAGTTGCAGCTTGAGCTCAGGAAGGCGGGCTTGAGTCCGCCAGCGGTAGCCGATCGGCAAGGCGCCATGCAAGCGGAGGCAAAGGCATGACTGACAACGCAGCATTCATCGACCATCTCATCACGCTCGCGGCGCCAGAGCGCGACCGCGGGCCGCTCGCGATACTCCGACGCGGCGCAAGCGGCGAGACCCGCGACTTGGCGCGGCTCTATCCCCTCGTGTTGCCCTGGGCACCTCGTGACTCGAGCGAGCGGGCCTACATCCAAACCGCTTGCCTGTTTGGTCTTCATCCCACCAAGCCTAGCGATCAGTCTCGCGCTCTGTCCCTGGGTCAGGCGTTTCGACGGTACTACCTAGATACGGGTTCTAGACCGAGCGTCGAAGGTCGCTTCATCGCGCTACTACGCTGCCATCAGGACGAGCTGGTGGAGCATCTCCGGCACGCCATCGCGTTGATCAAGGATACGCAGGTCCCGCTGCGCTGGACGGACGTCTTGTTCGCCCTACAGCGGTGGGAGAGCGCTGAGGACTCGGAATTCAGCGCGCAGCGGCAATGGGCCCGGGACTTTTGGGGATTCACGAAGACCGTCGATGACGCCGACAACGCAGAAGAACTCACCACCGATACCACAGGAGCAGCCACATGAAGATCGAGTGCCATATCCTTCAGAACTTTCCGCCGCACTGCTTGAACCGCGACGACACCAACAGCCCCAAGGATTGTGAATTCGGCGGCGTGCGCCGCGCGCGCATCTCGAGCCAGTGCTTCAAGCGGGCCGTCCGTGATGCGTTCGAGCAGCATCAGAGCTTCTCGCCGGAGCTCCGGGCTGTGCGCACCAAGCGGGTGGTTGAGCAAACGGTAGAACGTTTGCTCAAGAAGGGCCGCCCGCAGGACCAAGCCATCAACGCGGTCGTGCAACTGCTGGCCGCGGTTGATCTGAAAGTGGAAGGCGACGCTGGCAACGACAGCAAGACTCAGTACTTGTTGTTCCTGCCAGAGAGGAAGCTTGACCAACTTGCTGCTATCGCTGACGAGCACTGGGAAGCGCTCACGGCTGCTGCGGCGCCGGCCGAGACAACTCCCGAGCCCGCCAAAGGCAAGGGTAAGGGCAAGAAGGGCGGTAAACCCGAGAACACCCTCCCGAAGGAGACCAAGGCAGCTGTTGAGGCCCTGCTGAAGGATGCCCGCGAAACACCTGAGATCGCTCTGTTTGGTAGGATGATCGCCAACAGCCCGGATTGGAACGTGGAGGCTGCGTGCCAGGTCGCGCAAGCCTTGTCCACGCATCGCGTGTCTATGGAGTTCGACTTCTTCACGGCTGTCGATGACCTCAAGGGGGACGACACGGCCGGCTCGGACATGATGGGCACTGTTCAGTTCAATTCTGCCTGCTTCTATCGCTACGCCGTGCTGGACACCGACGCCCTTCAAGAGAACCTAGGCGGCCCGCAGCAAGCCGCGCTCTGCAAGTCGAGCGTCGAAGCGTTCCTCAAGGCTTTCGTTCACGCCTTACCAACAGGCAAGCAGAACAGCATGGCGGCTCACACGTTGCCGTCGCTCGTGCTGTTCACGGTGCGCGAGAAGGGGCAGCCCGTGTCGCTCGCCAACGCCTTCGTCAAGCCGATCGATCCGCGTGGAGGCAGCCTCGAAGCGCAGTCGCAGGAGGCGTTGGCTCGCCATTTCGAGAAGCTGGTGCGCATGTACCCGAGCGACGTTCAAGGTTACGCCGCGTCTCTCGAAAGCGTGAATTGGGGGGACGCTCCGGTCACCAGCTCCAGCAGCGTGGATGAGCTCGTGGCGGCGGTGTCGGCTAAGCTCTCGAGCGGGGGAAGTGCATGAACACCACGCACGGGCTGGTGCTCATCCTCGAAGGTCCCCTGCAGTCGTGGGGAACACAAGGGCGCTTTGGGCACCGTGACACCGACCGCGAACCATCCAAGAGCGGTGTTCTCGGCCTAGTCGCAGCCGCTCTCGGCATCCACCGTGGGGATGATGCCGCATTGGCCAAGCTCACCCGATTGAGCATGGCAGTCCGCGTCGATCGGGAAGGAACCGTGCTCCGCGACTACCACACGGTCGGCGCGGGAACGTATCGTGGGCGGCCGCACAGCGTGTTCGGCACGGATGCCACCATCGTTACGACGCGCTACTACCTCACAGA
>JAEYOT010000631.1 GCA_023411445.1 Pseudomonadota bacterium | reverse complement strand
CGCCATCACTGACTTGGACGAAGAGATTCGCCGGCTGAAGCGTGAGCGAAACGCGGTTTTGCTCGCGCACTACTAACAGGAGAGCGAAATCCAGGACTTGGCCGACTTCATCGGCGACTCACTGCAGCTCGCGCAACAAGCGCAGAAGACGACCGCTGACGTGATCGTGTTCGCTGGCGTCCACTTCATGGCGGAGACCGCCAAGATCCTGAACCCGAACCGCATCGTGCTGGTGCCGGACATGAAGGCCGGTTGTTCTCTGGCAGACGGCTGCCCCGCTGATCGCTTCCGGGCCTGGAAGGCGCGCTACCCGGAGGCCGTCGTCGTCAGCTACATCAACTGCTCGGCCGAGGTGAAGGCGGAGAGCGATTACATCGTCACGTCCAGCAACGCCGTGAAGATCGTGAACGCCATCCCCAAGGAGAAGGAAATCTTGTTCGCGCCCGACAAGAACCTGGGCCGCTACGTGATGAAGCAGACCGGGCGAGACATGCGGCTGTGGCAAGGCAGCTGCGTCGTGCACGAGACGTTCAGCCTGCAGAAGCTGCTCAGCATTCAGCAAGCGCACCCGGGCGCCAAGATCATCGCCCACCCGGAGTGCGAAGAACCGCTCCTGGAGCGCGCGGACTTCATCGGCTCCACCGCGGCGCTGCTCAAGTACGTGGAGAACGACAACGCTCAGTCGTTCATCGTGGTGACCGAGCCCGGCATCATCCACCAAATGCAGAAGCGAGCGCCGCAGAAGCAGCTGATCCCGGCCCCGCCGGACGGCAACTGCGCCTGCAACGAGTGCCCATTCATGCGCCTGAACACGCCGGAGAAGGTGTACCTGTCGCTGCGCGACCTGGAGCCGCGGCTGGAGATGGCGGAGGACCTCCGGCGCCGCGCGCTGGTGCCGATCGAGCGCATGCTGGCGCTCAGCTAACGCGCAGGCTCACCTCGGCTTGGCGATGCCTTTGCCCGGCAGCCGACCGTAGGTCTGCTCGGCGAGCTGCAGTAGATCATCGCACAGCGCAAGCGGCAAGCGCTGCTGCTCCAGCGGATCGCTCTCCACGTCGTAGCAGTTCCAGCCGTTGTCCCAGGAGCGAGCCTCGAGCTTGCGCGAGCCCTGCATGATGCCCCAATTCTCGAAGGCGCAGGACCACACGCCGGCGCAGTTCGTCATCGGCAGCGGCTCGGTGGTGAGCTCAGGCCGCAGTAGGCTGTGGCCCGGCATCTTGGCGCGGTACTTCTCAAGACCTGGGTCGTCCGGCACGCCCAGCAAGTCTAGGATCGTGGGAGCGACGTCCACGTGGAAGACGTACTCGCCCTGTTTGGCGCGCAGGCTCGCTTGCTCCTGCTCCGTCAAGGTCCCGGGCGGCGCGTCGATCCAGGCCGGCACGTGGACCTCCTCGTCGAAGATGCTGAAGGTGTGGCCCATCTGGCCGTGCTCGCGGAACGCCTCGGCGTGATCGCTGGTGTAGACGATGACCGTGTTCTTCCCGGCCGGTGAGGCGCGCACTGCCGCCAGCATCCTGGCCACGTGCAAGTCCTGCTGGTGCACGGCGTTCTGATAGAAGTTCTTGAACTCTGCGTTCTTCTCCGGCGCCTTGCTGGTCGTCCACGGTTGAAACGGCGCGGGCAGCTCCGGATCCAGGTAGTACGGGTAGTGCACGTTCGACAGCTGCACCACCGCCATGAACGGTTCCTGCAGCTTGCCGATGTTCTGGCTCACGTAGTCGGCCAGGTACGTCTCGGGCGCGCCCATGTCGAGGTCGGCTTCGGGATCCAGATCCGTGGCCGTGACCATCGAGCTGACGCCAAGGTTCTTCACCCACAGCCGCACGTTGCCGAACATCATGTTCTGGCTCGTCCAGTAGGCGGTCTGGTAGCCGAGCCGCTTGGCATAGTCGAAGATGAGCGGCCACTCGTGCAGCGTGTCGCGGCTCTCCGTCGGTCGCACGCCGGACCAGAGCACGGCTAGCGAGATGGCCGTACACGAGTCCATCGAGCGCATCTGCGTGAAGCCGTAGCGCTCGGGGAACAGCCGGTTGGTCGCCGCCGTGCGCTGGCAGCTCGGATCGTGCTCGATGCACGTGCTGTCGGCGCGCACGCTCTCCAGGATCACGAACACCACGTTGCGCCGCGGCACGGGCGCGCGCTGAAGCGGCGGCAGGGGCAGTGACTGCCGAGCGCGGGGGCGCAGCTGGTTGCTCTGATCCGTGAAGCCGAGCTGCGTGCGCAGCAGGCCACCCACCGCGTGCAGGTAGAGTGTATCCGGCGTGGACGCCTGCTGGCTGCGGTGCTGCGTGGGGATGAAGAAGCTGGCGACCAGGACCGGCACGGCCAGCGCGCTCAGCACCAGCGCCGGACGCCGCGCGGGGCGAAGCGAGCGGCGAGCCAGCCACACCAGGCCGATGGACAAGAGCAGCGGCGGCAGCTTCGCGTTCAGGTAATTCCTGAAGTCCGCCAGCAGCTGATTGACGACGCTATCCATGAAGTTGGACGCGAACACGGACACGTCGACGTTCAGGTAGGCGTGGTATTGATCGTAGAAGTAGCTCTGGCCGCCGACGCTGAACGTGACCATGAGCACGAACAGCGCCGCCGCAACGTGACGAAGGGCGCCGCGCCGCCGCGCCGCCGCGTACAGCAGCACGCCCCACACGCACAGGCTCTCGACCACCGAGGCGGCGTAGGTGAGCGCGAAGTACTGCTCGAACTCGGCGATGCGCGTGCCGCGCCGTCGGAAATCCAGCACCACCACGACCAGGGTGACGACGGCGAGCAGGCCGGGAGCCAGCCAGCGCCGGTACTGCGCGAGCCGCCGCAAGCGCGCCGCCGCAGAGCGCAGGGCATCGGCCCGAGCAGGCGCTGGCTCGGCAGGAAACTGGGGGGAAGAGGAACCTTGCGCCACGATGTAGGACAACCACCGCGCGGCGGTTCGAGCGCGGTCGCCCCGGGATATTCGCAGAATCAGCGAAACGCAAGCCGCGCCACCGGAAGGCCGGCCCGAAGGTCTCAAGTTTGGACCACGGCGGCCGTTTTCTAGCGCATGGCCTTTGCGCGGCGGCTCGCCCTGCTCTTCACCCTGACCAGCCTAGCCCTCGGCTGCCAAGCCAAGGAAGAGGTCAAGGCGGAGCCCAGCCCCAAGAAGACCGCCAAGCGCGAGGGCGCCAAGGCGGACAAAAAGGCGGACGCCAAGAGTAACGACAAGGGTGACCCCGGCAAGTTCATCGTGCCGTTCGCGTGGGAGGCCGGCAAAGACGAGCCGCTGGCGCAGACGCGCGCCTTCCTGGCGGACGTATTGCAAGACAACGAAGGCTACATGGAGCACGGTGACAAATGGTTCGCCAGCTTCGCGGAGCGCGAGACGCCGCGCGCGACCATCCTCACCTGCGCGGATTCGCGCGTGCACACCACGGCCTGGGACGTGACACCAGAGAACGACGACTTCGTCGTTCGCAACATCGGCAATCAGATCGAGAGCGGCGAGGGCTCGCTGGAGTACGGCGTGGAGCACCTGCGCACACCGCTCTTGATGATCGTCGGTCATACCGGCTGCAGCGCGGTCAAGGCCGCCATGGGCGACATCAGCAAGCTGAGCGAGCCGATTCGGAAAGAGCTCGAGCACCTGCGCGTGCCCAAGGCCGCCGCCAGTAAGTCGGCCGACGCCGCTTGGACCGAGGCGGTGATCGTCAACGTGAACAACCAAGTCGAGACCGCGCTGAAGCGCTTCTCGAAGGATGTCCAGGCCGGGCAGCTCACGGTGGTGGGCGCCGTCTACGACCTACGCAACGACCTGCAGCAGGGCGCGGGCAGGCTCGTGATCGTGAACGTGAACGGCAACTCGGAGCGCGAGCGGATGAACGCCTTCGTCAACGCCGTCGCCGGCATCAAGCCGGAGAAGGCCGGCAAGGACGATCGGAGACCCGGCAAGCCGGGCGCTCGCCTCGACGACGAAGCGGCCGCCCAAGAAATCGCCGATCAGATCGCCAAGCTCAGCAAGCGCCCGGTCAAGGCAGGCGGCGCCGCTCGCCCGGCGACCTCGGCGAAGGCGCCGGCCGCGCCCTCCGTGCACGAGCACTGAGCCTAGTACGGCAGCGTAAAGCGCTGGCCGCCCAGGTCGAAGCTCGCCTCGAGCGGCGCTTGGCCGAGCAGCGCCACGCTGCGCGCGTCCGGCTGGCTGCCGCCGACGAAAACGCGATACGCGCCCGGCGCCAGCACGCGCTGACCGTCGTCATCGATGGCGGACAGCGCTCGCGCGTCCAGCTCGAACACCACCTCGGTCATGGCTCCAGCTGCTAGCCGCAGACGACGCACGCCGCGCAGCTCGTGCAGCGGCGGCGAGCTCGAGCTCGGCGGAACCTGCACGTACAGCTGTGCCACCTCGTCAGCGTCGCGCGCTCCTTGGTTCTGCAGCACACAGCGACAGGTGAGCTTCAGCTCGTCCGCGGTCTGGGCGTGGCTCAGCTCCAACGCAAGCTCGCGGTACTCGAAGCGCGCGAACGAGAGCCCGTAGCCGAACGGGTAGAGCGCCTCACGCTCGGCGAAGCGGTACGTGCGACCGCGCATGGCGTAATCCGAGAACGGCGGCACGTCAGCGAGCGAGCGAGGAAACGTGACCGGCAGACGCCCGGCTGGGCTCACGTCCCCGAAGAGCACGGCGGCGAGCGCGCTGCCCGTCTCTTGTCCCGGGTAGAACGCCTGCACGATGGCCGCGGCGCGACCTTCCGCGAAGCTCAGATCCAGGGCGCTGCCCGAGATGACCACGAGCACGACCGGCCTGCCGACGGCCAGCACCGCCTCGAACAGCTCCCGCTGCAGGCCCGGCAAGCTCAGGTCCAGCTTGTCACCGGCGGCTTCCGATTGCTGAGCGGCGCCCTCCTCGCCCTCCAGATCCGGGCTCAGGCCCAGCACGAGCACGGAGACGTCCGCGCGCTGAGCGATCAGCACCGCCTCGCTGAGCGTGCCGGCGGGGTCCGGCGTGTCGAGCTCCGTGCCGCGCAGCCGGCAACCTTCGGCGAAGTAGACGCGCGCGCCAGCCGGCAGGCGCTCGCGGATGCCGGCGAGCGGCGTGACCGTGTGCGACGGCCGACCATTGTAGTTACCCCACAGTGGCGGAGCCGCGTCCGCGTTAGGTCCAATCACGGCGATGGAGCGCACGCCGGAGGAAAGCGGCAACACGCCCTGGTTCTCGAGCAGCACCAAGCTGCGCTCTGCCGCCCGCCGAGCTAGCGCGCGGTGCTCCGCTGAGTCCACCACCTCGTACGGCAGGTCCGTGAACGGCACGCGCTCGGGCGGGTCGAACATCCCCAGCCGCAAGCGCACGTCGAACAAGCGGGCCACGCTCACGTCGAGCTCCGCCTCGCTGATCAGGCCCTGCTCCAGCGCCAGCGGCAGATGCTCGTAGGTGCAGCCGCAGTTCAAATCACAGCCCGTCTTCAAGGCCAGCGCCGCCGTCTGCACGGCGTCCAGCGTGACGTGGTGCTGCTCATGAACGTCGCGGAGCGCCCAGCAATCCGACACGACGTGCCCGGAAAAGCCCCACTGCTCTCGCAGCACGCGCTGGATCAAGCTGGGGCTCGTCGAGCAAGGCTCGCCGTTGACGCGATTGTAGGCGGTCATCACCGCCTCCACCTGCGCCTCGCGCACGAGCGCGGCGAACGCCGGCAGGTACGTCTCGAACAAGTCCTTCTGGCTCACGCGCGCGTCGAAGCCGTGGCGGAGCCCCTCCGGACCGCTGTGCACGGCGAAGTGCTTCGCGGTCGCGGCGAGCTTGAGGTAATCCGCACGCTCGCCCTGCAAGCCACGCACGAAGCTGACGCCCAAGCGCGCGGTCAGGAACGGGCACTCCCCGTACGTCTCGTGACCGCGGCCCCAGCGCGGATCTCGAAAGATGTTCACGTTGGGCGACCAGTAGGTGAGCCCCTTGTAGTAACCGCGATCACCGACGGCAGCGTAAGCGTGGTGCTTGGCGCGCGCCTCGTCCGAAGTCGCACAGGCCACCTCGTGGACCAGGTCCGCGTCGAACGTAGCCGCCAGCCCGATGGCTTGAGGGAACACCGTCGCGGTGCCGGCTCGCCCGACGCCGTGCAGGCACTCGTTCCACCAGTTGTACTCCGGGATGCCGAGCCGCGGCACGGCCGGAGCCTGGTGCAGCAGCTGCGCCGCTTTCTCCGCCGGCGTCAGGCGCGAGAGCAGATCTGCGAGGCGAGCTGCGCGCGGCAGCGCCGGATCCCAGAACGGCAGCTGTGCGTGGCTGCTCACGCGGACTTGAGCTCGCAGCTGAACATCCAGTGGACGCCCAAGGCGTCTGTGAGCATCCCGAAACGGGCACCCCAGAAGGCGTCGTGGAGCGGCATCTTCACCCGACCACCGGCGGCCAAGGCAGGGAATTTCTCCTCCATCTCCTTCGCGTCGTCGAAGTGGAGCGTGAGGTAGACGTTGTCGCCCTGGGTGAAGGGCATGCCCGGCATCGTGTCGCTGATCATCAAGACGCCCTGCTTGCCGAGCGTCAGGTGCGCGTGCAGCACGCGATCCTTGTTCTCGGGCTTGACGTCCGGCAACTCCGCGAAGGTCTTGATGCCCTCGAGCTTGGCGCCCAACACGCGCTGGTACAGCTCGACCGCTCGCGCGGCGTCGCCGTTGAAGTTGAGGTAGGGGTTCAGAGACTGGATCGCCATGGCTGGTTCATACACCAGCTGGCCCTGGTCTTCAGCCGCCTCACATCGCTTCGCTAGTAGCCGTGCGCTCGCGTCACACCTCGGTGAGCAAGCTGGTGAGCACGTAGTTGGCGACCAGGATGGCGACGGCGCTGTAGACGACGGCACGCGTGGTCGCTTCTCCCACGCCCTTTGCGCCGCCGGAGGCGTGAAACCCCTGATTGCAAGAGATAGCGCAGACCAAGAAGCCGAAGGTCGCGCTCTTGATCAGGCCCATGTAGAAATCCGTTGGCACCAGGCCCTTCTCGATGTTGGCCAGGAACATGCCAGGGTCCACGTTCAGCCACTGCACGGCCACCAACCACGCGCCGGCCATGCCGATGCACGAGTAGAGGATGCACAGCAGCGGCACCATGATGAACGCCGCGAGCAGCCGCGGCGAGAGCAAGTACTGCACCGGGCTCACGGCCATGGTGGTGAGCGCGTCGATCTGCTCAGTGACGCGCATGTTGCCGAGCTCGGCCGCCATGGCGCTGCCCGCGCGCGCCGTGACCATCAAGGCCGTGAACACCGGGCTGATCTCGCGCGCCAGCGAGACGGCCACGACGGCGCCCACCACGCTCTCCGCGCCGTACTGCCGCAA
>JAEYOT010000619.1 GCA_023411445.1 Pseudomonadota bacterium | reverse complement strand
GCTCGACGCCCAGCCGCCGGAGCCGGCCGTACCCTCCCCAGCGCTCGCTCCGCCCTCGCCAGAGCCAGCCCCCGCGCCGCTCCCGCCCGCCGGTACCGCACTCACGCCCGCTCCCCCCAGCGACGCGCCGGCAGCGGAGCCGCCGCCTCCAGCCCCTGCTCAAGGGGACCTCCCGACGCCGTAGCTCGGAGCGCTCGCCGCGAGCTTTCGCTGTGTCTGCAGCGCGGCGCTCTTCGCTCACTCGTACATGAGCGTCGCCTGCACCGTACCGGCTGGGACGCCCAGCGCGAGCCCGAGCAAGGCTTGCTTGACGCACGCCGAGCGCGGCGTCGCCGTCACGGCTCGCACGCTGCCCTGCGTCGCTTGCAGGCTGAGCCTCAGCTCCGTCGTACCGCCTTCTGGCGCGAGCTCGGCGTAGCACGCCAAGAGAGCCGGCAGGCGCGAGCGCAGCGCCGGGCGCGCCTGCTCCGGAGCGCTGCCCAGCGCGATGGCGCGAGTGTCGGAGCCAGCGTAAGCCGGCTCGAACGGCGCGAGCTGGAACGTCGGCCGCACGCCCCACATGCGGCTAGCAACGAGCAACGCCAGCTGGCGCTCGACGCGCGAGAGGCCCTGCTCGTCGCTCATGTACACCTGCACGGCTTCGCACTTGTGCGTCAGGCAGGCGCTCGTGATGGCAGGATGCACGGTCGCGTCGAGCGTCGGAGGAATACGTCCGAGCAGCGTCGCGGGCGGCAGCTCAGGCGGGTAGCGATCCGGCGTCGTCGGCACTTCGCCCTTGCGACCGCGCCACAGCTCGGTCGCGCCTCGCCGCAGCACCGCCAACAGCGCCTGCTTCTCGGGCGCGTGCTCCAGCGGGGCCAGCTCCAGCTCGATACCCTCGACCTTGAGCCGCGCGCGACCGATGCCGGCCGCTGCAGCCGCGGGGATCCAGGCGCGCAGCTGGGGCAGCGTCGCTCCCTCGCCCAGCTCGAGCGCGTGAACCTGGGCCGGTCCCAGCCCGGCAAGCGCCGGCGCCAGCGCAGCGGCCAGCTCCTCGGTCGTGGCGGCCTGGGGCCACGGCACGGCTCGCTCGTTCACGCCCAGCTGCGCGCCGCGAAGCGCGATCTGCACCTTCAGCGGCTCGCTCGGCTCGCTCGCCGGCGCCGCGTTCACGCTGGCGGCTGCGGTGCGCGCAGACGGCTGCAGCGGGATGTCGATCTTGGAAGGCCCAGCCAAGAACCACCCGGCCACGCCGAGCACTGCGATTGCTACCGCTCCGCCGATCCAGACCGCTGGACGCACGGAGCCAGCATAGTCAAAGTGGGGGCAGTTACGGCGCAGGAAGCCCGCGAGCGCCACCGGGCCTGACATAGGTTCTACCGATGGCAATCAGCGGAAATTCGAATAACTAGGTGAGACAGCGGGGATGAAGCACGCTTCAGGTCTGCCGCCCGACGGCTTCTGGCCTTGCCAGTAACCTTCGCGGGTAAATAGCGAGCTGGCGTGGAGTCGTGCGGGCCCCTCCCAGCGCCCTGCTGCCAGCACGTGCACGGCGCGGCCCGGCCAGTCGCGCAGCGTGTCCGGCATGATGCAGGTGTCGGCCCGCACCGTGACTTCTGGCTCGCCTTCGAGCACGAGCTCGAAGTGACAGGCGTCAATGCAGCGCAGGGAGCCCTCACGCAGCTTCCCTTCGAGCGTGACGCGACCCGAACCCCAGGTGCGCCAGGCCAAGCCAGCGCCGAGCAGCGCGACCACGGCGGCGGCGAGCGCCAGCGAGCGCCTGGCCTTTCGAGTCATGGTCGCGGCGCTCCGGGTCGCACGGCCACGTGTTAGCGTGCCGCGCGCAGGTAGAGCAATGATCCGCCACCCCTCAGGCACGCCGCCGCTCACGCTGGTGCTCGCGCTCTCCACGCTGGCGTGCGCCAGCTCCCCCCCGAGCCCGTCGAAACCAACGCCGGCTCCCCCGCCCGCGCGGTCCAGCGCTCCCGCGGCGCCGCCTGCTCCGCCGCCCTTCGACGTGGACGTCGAGATGAAGCGCGAAGCCAGCGGGCTGAGCGACCGCGTCGTTCGCGGGCCGGGCGACGTCTGGAGCGTCTCAGTGCCGGCCAGCGGGGAGCCGCAGCTCAGCACGACCGAGCACGTCACGCTGGTCGCGATCCCGGTCGCGCCGAACGTGGAGGTGCGCTGCCAAGTGCACGACGAGACGGTCGATCCCGCCGGCACCTTGTTCGGCGTGATCAAGGAGAGCTCGGCGCGCGTCGAGTACAAGCTGATCGAGCCCTCCGCGCTGCGCCTGTTCGGCGGCGCGCCCGCCGCGGGCATCACGGCGCTCTACACGACGCAGCTGGAAGGTGGCGAGGCCGTCGGCGGGCTGAAGCTCGCGGTGCTCACCGGCGAGCACCGCTCGCTCCTCTGCCTGCTGGACGATCTCGGCTACGCGCAAACGTTCGAGCGCGTGAGCGCGGCCTTCTTCGAGAGCTTCACGGCGCCAGGCGATCCGAAGAGCGAAGCCAGCTACACCGAGGTCACGCG
>JAEYOT010000517.1 GCA_023411445.1 Pseudomonadota bacterium | reverse complement strand
ACGCGCGGGATCAGGCGCCCGCTGCCGACCAAGTACGCAGCGTAGCTCAGCGCGCAGCCGAAGATCATGAGCACGCCCAGCCACGTGCCTGGCTGGTCGGCGCCTGCCGTCTCCGTCTTCACGGCGAGCGCGACGCCCGCGTACGTGAGCCCGAGCGCCAGCACGATGCGGCGCGTGATCGGCGTGTTGAAGATCAACGCCGACATCAGCACCACCAGCGTCGGGTACACGAACAAGATCAGTCGCTCGAGCCCGGCAGACACGTACACCAGGCCGTAGAAGTCGAGCGTGCTCGCCAGGTAGTAGCCGAGCACGCCGAGCACGATGATCTTGCCCAGCTCGCCGCGCGGCAGCTGCGCACGCCCGCGCGACGTCACCACCGCCGCGACCAAGAAGAACGGCAGTGAAAGCGCCATCCTGAGCGACAGCAGCGTCGCCGGGTCCGCCCCATGCCGGTACCCGACCTTGGCGATCACCGCCTTGGCCGAGAACGCCACGGCCGACCCGACCACGCACAGCGCGCCCCACAACGCATCGCGCCCCGGTCCGCGCACGAACGGCCGCTCGGACAGCGACGCTGATGCCGGCGATGCCGGGGACAATGGAGCGGAGGCGGCCAGCGGGTTGGTGCTGACCGGAGAGGATGGAATCACGAGCCTGTGCCTGATCTCCTGATGCACCGGCTCGCGGTCCGCCACCTCACGGAGCCACGGCGGGAGCCAGCACAGCTTACAAACCGCCCCGCAGCGCTCCTCTGCGACAGAAAGACCTGCGCAAAACACCGAGAAAAGCGCGCAATCGGAGCGATCGCGACAGATCCGCGAAACCCCACGCACTTTTTCGTTGTGGTGACCGATCGCTGTGGTATGAACCGCGCCGCCGCTCAACGGGGCGGTAGTTAAGTTGGTTATAACGCCGGCCTGTCACGCCGGAGGCCGCGGGTTCGAGTCCCGTCCGCCCCGCTAGTTGAAACGCCCGAGATCGTAAGATTCTCGGGCGTTTCGCTTTTGTGCTCCAGAGCCGCCATTGACAAATAGCACGACCGTTCGTATTATTTATGGCCGTCATGAGCAAAGGTGAGCAGACGCGCGAGCGCATCGTGGACAAGGCCTGGCAGCTGGCCTCGCGCGATGGCTTGAGCGGGCTCAGCTTGGGCAGGCTCGCCAACGAGCTGGGGCTGTCCAAGAGCGGCTTGTTCGCGCACTTCGGCTCCAAGGAGGGGCTGGAGGTGGAGGTGCTCAAGGCGGCGGCTGAGCGCTTCACGGAGCAGGTCGTGCGCCCTGCCCTCACGGCGCCGCGCGGAGTCGCGCGCTTGCGTAAGCTGTTCAAGAACTGGCTGCGCTGGGCCAACCAGCCCGGCCAGCTTGGCGGCTGCGTCTTCGTTGCGGCCGCCGCTGAGCTGGATGACGCGGAGGGCCCGCAGCGGGACTACCTCGTCAGCGTGCAAACCAGCTGGCTCCAGCTGCTCGCCAAGGCCGCTCGCATCGCGGTCGAGGAACGTGAGCTCGCGGCGGACTTGGACGCGGAGCAGTTCGCGTTCGAGATGATCGGCATCGCCATGGCGTACCACCACGCGCGGCGCTTGCTGCGCGATCCCAAAGCCGAAGCGCGCGCCAAGAGCGCGTTCGAGCGCCTGCTCAGCAGCAACGCGGCCTGACCTCGCGGAGTTTCACATGCCCCAGCTAGCTCTTCCCAATAAAAGCACGACCGTTCGTTCCTTTTTCTCGGGTCTGCAAACGCTGTCACCCCAGCTCGCCGCGCAGCTGGCCGTGCAGACGATGTTCCGCACCCAGCGCCGGCGCGCGGACGGCAGGGAGGAAGAGCTCATCGCGCGCTCGCGTCCGCTCGAGATCGAGGGTCCCACCGGGCGCCTCACCGCGCGGCGCTGGGGCGAGGTCGGCCCGCTCGTGCTGCTGGTGCACGGCTGGAACGGCCGGGGCAGCCAGCTAGGCGCGTTCGTGGATCCGTTGCTCGCAGCGGGTTACCAGGTCGTGGCGTTCGACGCGCCGGGCCACGGCCATTCGGCTGGCTCGCGCTCGTCCTTGCGCCTGTTCGCCGACGCCTTCGACGCCATCTTGGATCAGGTCAGGCCCTTCTTTCAGCCGCTGCACGGCGTGGTGGCGCACTCGATGGGCGGCGCGGCGGTCACGTTTGCGCTCCATCGCGCAGAGCAGCGCGGCCGGACCGACAGCGAGCAGCTGCGCGAGCCGCGCCTGGTCTTCATCGCGCCGCCTACTGACGTGCGGGATTTCGTGACGACCGTGTCGCAGGAGCTGGGCTTGAAGCCGCCGGCTCGGGCTCACCTGCAGGGCTTGGTCGAGCGCCACGTGGGTCAACCGCTCGAGGAGCTGCACACCGTGAAGCTCGCCGAGCACATGCCGCAGCCGCTCTTGGTGGTGCACGATGAGCAAGATCGCGCCGTGCCCTTTGCCTGCGGGCAAAGCCTCGCCGGCGCTTGGCCGGGCGCGGAGCTGTTCGCGACCCGAGGGCTGGGTCACTCGCGCATCCTGCGGGATCCGAGCGTGGTGGCTCGCGTCGCCGACTTCCTGCGCGGCCGCTAACCGCGAAGCCGCTCGTACTGCGCGATGTAGGCCTTCACCGGCAGGGCCGCGATCGCGTCGCCCAGAGCGGGCAAGGCCAGCTCTTCCACGCGCCGGAAGCGCACGCAGGATTTACCCATGTCGAGCTTCTTGCCGGACTTCTTCCAAGCTAGCGTGAAGCGCTCCAAGAGCTCCGGATCCGCGTGGACCCCCATCAGGTACACGGCGAGGTGCTGCTTCTGGGCGGCTAGCGAGACGTACGGTAGCGGCACGTCCTTCTTGCCCAAGTACCCTGCGGGATACGTGCGAAGCGGCACGACCCAGGTCGGCATGCCGTACTGCATCGTCTCCTCGTAGCCGCGCGGCATGCGTTGCTGCAGCAGCTTGCGCACGGTTTCCAGCGCCTGCCTGCGCTCTGGATCGAGCGCGGCCAAGTAGGCGGCCACCGTAGCGGCCTTGGTGACCGCCTTCTTGGTGACCGCCTTCTTGGCGACTGTCGTCTTGCGGGCAGCCACGGTGTGGCGCTCAGTACGCTTTCGCGAAAATCACTCGCTGCTTGCTCGGCTCGCCCGTGAAGATGCAGGTGCCCGGCTCCACCGGCAGGTCCCGCGGGATGCAGCGAACGGTGACCTTCAGGTCATTCTTCAGCTTCTCTTCCACCTCGCGCGAGCCGTTCCAGTGCGCCAGCGCGAAGCCGCCGTGGATCTCCGGCTTGTCGGCGTTCTTCGGCGTGAAGAAGGCATAAAAGTCCTGCTCCGAGTCAATCTTCACCGTGTGCGTGTCGCGCAGCTCGAGCGCGCGTCGATACAGGCTGTCCTGGATATCCTGCAGCAGCGCCGGCAGGCCGGCCACCGCATCCGCCACGGCCGGGAAGGTCTTCTCTTTCACACCCTGGTCCCGGCGGTACAAAGCCACCGTGCCCTTCTCCAGGTCGCGCGGGCCAACCTCGATGCGCACCGGCACGCCTTTCTTGACCCACTCCCAGCTCTTCTGCCCGCCCGGCAGATCCCGCTCGTCCACCTCCACCTCGATCGGGTGACGGCAGAAGCTGAGCTCGCGAATCTTGTCGGCCAGCTCGCGCGCCGCTTTGAGCACGGCCTCACGCGTGTCGGCCTTGGGGGTGATCGGCAGGATGACCACGTGAGCAGGTGCCAGACGAGGCGGCATGATCATGCCGTCATCGTCGGCGTGCACCATGATCATGGCGCCCACGAGGCGCGTGCTGACACCCCAGCTGGACGTCCAGGCGTACTCTTCCTTGTTCTCGCGCGACAAGAAGCGAATGCCGCTCCCCTTCGCGAAGTTCTGACCCAAGAAGTGGGAGGTGCCGGCCTGCAGCGCCTTCCGGTCCTGCATCATGGCTTCCACGCACAGGGTCTGCACCGCGCCCGGAAAGCGCTCGCCTTCCGTCTTTTCCCCCATGAACACCGGTATCGCCAGGTAGTCCCGCGCGAACTCGGCGTACACCTTCAGCATCTTCTCGGTCTCTTCACGCGCCTCAGCCTCGGTCTCGTGCGCCGTGTGTCCCTCCTGCCAGAGGAACTCCGCGGTGCGCAGGAACACGCGCGTGCGCATTTCCCAGCGCACCACGTTGGCCCACTGGTTGATCAGAATCGGCAAGTCCCGGTAGGACTTGACCCACTTGGCGAAGGAGGCGCCGATGATCGTCTCGGAGGTGGGCCGCACCACGAGCGGCTCGGCCAGCTGCGCGCCCGGCGCCGGACGCAGCCCGCCGCCAGGCGCCGCCTCCAGCCGGTGATGCGTGACCACCGCGCACTCCTTGGCGAAGCCTTCCACGTGCTCCGCTTCCTTCGCGAGGTAGCTCAGCGGGATGAACAACGGAAAGTACGCGTTCTTGTGGCCGGTCGCCTTGAACATGCGATCGAGCACGCGCTGGATGTTTTCCCAGACGCCGTAGCCCCACGGCTTGATCACCATGCAGCCGCGCACGTCAGACTGCTCGGCCAGATCGGCCTCGCGCACCACTTCCTGGTACCAGGCCGGGTAATCTTGATCGCGGCGGGGCGAAATCGCAGTCTTTACGTCACTCATCGCCCAGCAAAGAACCGAAGAACGCGCCGGACGTCAAGGGCGCGCTGCTGGCGAATCAGACCAGGCCCGGCAGCGGCCCCGTGCAAGTAGCGGGATCCCCAAAGGTCGTGTCCGGCACGCCCATCGCGTTCAAGAGCGAGACCAACAGGTCCGCGTGGGAGGCGCCGGAGTACTGGACATAGCGGCCAGTGCGGAACGCCCAGGTGCCGCCCGCCACGATGAACGGCATGTTGTCGTGGGTGTGGGTGGTGCCCATGGACACCTCGTTGCCCCAGAAGAGCAGCGTGTTGTCCAGCACAGTGCCCTCGCCGTCGCCGATCAGGGCCAGGCGATCGAACAGCCGCGCGATCAAGCTCGCGTGCCACGCCTGCCGCTGCAAGAGCTGAGTCTTGGCGGACACGTCGCTCGTGCCCGAGTGCGACAGCGAGTGCCCCTCCCCCAGGCTCTCTACCCAGGGGTAGCGAATGCGGTTGAGCGCCGTAGAGATCTGAAAGCTGGCGACGCGCGTCTGGTCGCAGGCGAAGGCGAGCGCCAAGAGGTCCAGCTCCAACTCGGCGATGCGCGGCATGTCCACCTCGCTCGCCGGATCCAGCACCGGCGGCTCTTCCGGCTTGGCGCACTCGCCAGTACCCAGCGAAAGCCGGCGCTCCACGTCCCGCACCAGCGTGAGGTGCGCGTCGAGCGTGGCCCTATCGGCCGAGCTCAAGCGCGGCGTGAGCGCACTAAACTCCTTGGCCACCGCGTCCAGCACGCTCTTGCGCTGCTGGAGCAGCTCCTTGGCCGCGTCCTGATCGGGCGTGCTGGCCGGCGGCAAGAACTTCTCGAACACACGCTTGTACACGCCGAGCGGCTCGTTCAGCGGCGGGAGCGGCAAGCTGTCACCGGCGTAGGAGATGCGGCCCTGCACGTCGTGCTCGGTGGCCCGCACGCCCAACTGCAGGCTGGGCACAGGGCTATCCTGACCGATCACGTTGGCGATGCGCTGGTCCACGCTGATGCCCTGCGGCCACCCTGCCATGCTGCCGCAGCCGTCCACGAAGGTGCCGGCGCCGAGCTGCATGTTGGTGAACAGCGCTCCGATACCGCGCTGGTGCGGCCCGCCCTTGCCGGCCATGGCGGACTTCATGTCTACCCCGCCGAGGATGAGCAGCTTGTCTCGATGCGGCGCGAGCGGCGCGTGGCTCACGCTCAGATCGAACGTCGTCTCGTTCGTCACGTTGGTGGGCCACCAGCCGTCGTGGATGACGCCGTTGGGCGTGTACATCGTGAC
>JAEYOT010000498.1 GCA_023411445.1 Pseudomonadota bacterium | reverse complement strand
CAACCCGTGCGGGGGCGAGGTGATGCCGGCGCCGTACCAAACGCTGGTGCGCGCGGCGCGTGGTGGCCGTAGCCGCCAGCAGGCGGACGAGGGCCGACCCGGACGCCTGCGCGGCGAGGGCGGCGAGCTGCGTGAGCTGCGCGAGCACCAGAGCGGCGATCCCTTCCGGCGCATCGCCTGGAAGGCCTCCGCCAGGCGCGGCGTCTTGCTCGTGCGCGAATACGAGAAGGACGAGCGCGACGTGGTGTGGCTAGTGCTGGACGCGGCGGTGGACCACTGGTCAGGCCCGCCCGGCGAGTCCGCGCTCGATCGCGCGATCGACGAGGTGGCGTCGGTGGCGTTGAGCCACGCGCGCGCCGGCGATCGCGTAGGCTTGGCGGTGGTGGGCACGCGCACGTTGTGCTTCGAGCAGCCGGAGCGAGGCGTGCCGCACGCCACGCACTTGATCGAGAGGTTGATGCAGGTGACCGGCTGCATGGACGCCGACCGCAGCGGGCTCGACGAGACCGAGCTCAGCCTGCGCGTGATCGAGCACATGCGGCCGCTCGATCCGGTGCTATCGGCCCACGTGCACGGCAGCGAGATCGATCGCATCGCGCGCCGAGCGGAGAAGCTGCGTCAGCGCGCGCCGTTCTCGGACGTGCTCACGCAAGCGCCGACGCCGCGCGAGCGCTCCCTGCGCCGCTACCTGGCGGCCTTCGGCATCAGCTCACCGGCGCGCGTGGATCCGGAGCGAGTGCGGGTGGACGTGGAGCTGGTCCGGTTGATGGATCGGCTCAAGCACCAGCGGCCACGGCCGAGCTTGGTGTACGTGTGGTCCGAGGCGCCGGACGAAGCGAGCCGCCCGGCGCTGACGCGCATGCTGGCGGAGCGCAAGCGGCGCGGGCAAACCTGGAAGTGGGTGCTGCTCAAGCCATCGCTCGGCAATTTGAGCGACGACTCCGCCAAAGCGCGCGCGGTACGCGACGCCTTCGCCATCCGGCAGAAGCTGGCGGCCGAGCGCGGCGAGCGCTCACTCACGCGCCTTGGTATTCGGCTGGAGCGCCTGCCGCGGCACTGAGCGCGCGGGCGCTTCACTTGGGCGGCGCGACGACCTTGAACTCGCGGTCGATCACCACGTGACCATCGGCGGTCACCTTGGCGTGCCAGTCGCCCAGCGGATCGGTCGGGCGGAACGCGAACGGCACGTCCAGCACGCGCTGCCCGGCCTTGGCCGTGGCTTCGCCCACCAAGGCCGGCCGCGGCGCGCTCTTGTCGGTGGCGGGCAGCGAGATTTCCCAAGCCACCGGCACGTCTCGCGCGAGCGGCGCGCGGAATGTGAGTCGGAAGCCGTGGCGCTGCCGCGCTGGATCCAGCTGCTTGGGCAGCTCTGGCAGCTCTTGCACCTGGCCGCCGAAGAACACGCCAAACTCCGCCTCGGCCACCAAGCCCTTCGGCTCGCGCTGGCACGACAGCAAGGCGACCGCGAGCAGCAGCGCCCGCTTCACGACTGCTCGAGCTCCTGCGCCATGCGCTCGAAGTCCGCCACAGTCAGGCTCTCACCACGCGCCGAGAGATCGATGCCGGCGCGAGCAGCGGCCCCGGCTACGTCGCCCGCCAGGCTGGACCAAGCGTTGCGCAGCTGCTTTCGGCGCTGCTGAAACGCTAGCCGCACCACAGAGCGGAAGCTCTGCGTCTCCGGGCCGGCGCCGCGGGGCACCAGCGTGACCACCGCCGAGTCCACGTTGGGTTGCGGATAGAACGCGCCGCGCCGCACGATGAAAGCGCGCTCCACCGCGAACGCACGCTGCGCGAACACGCTGAGCGCACCGTACTGGTCGCTGCCGGCGGCCGCGGCCAAGCGATCCGCCACCTCCAGCTGCACCAGGAACACCGCGCGCTCGATGCTGGGCGCGGCGTGCACGGCCTTCTCCAGCAAGGGTCCCGTGATTTGGTAAGGCAGGTTACCGGCCACGACGTGCGGCCGCGGACGCCCTGACAAGGCCGTTACGAAGTCCACGCTCTTGGCGTCCTGTTCCAGAATCGACAGGCGCCCTGCCGCTACCTCCGCCGAGAGCTCCTGCCCGAGCGCGGGCACGAGGTCTCGGTCGCGCTCGACCGCGAGCACGAACTCCACACCGCTCGCGAGGAGCGGTCGCGTGAGCGCGCCGAGCCCGGCGCCCAGCTCCACCACGCTACCGCCGCGCGCCGCGCACGCCTCAGCGATGCGGCTCGCCAGCCGCTCGTCCGCCAGGAAGTTCTGCCCGAAGCTGTACTTGGGCCGCAGCCCGTAGCGCTCCAGCAAGACCTTGGGGCTGACACCGTCCACGCCGGCAGGATTGGCAGGAAGCCGGCGAGCAGGGAAGCCCTTTCGACGGGCATCGCGCTAGGCCCCGCCCTGCGCGGACGGGGCCCAGCAGCGCTGGCTCAGAACGCGGTGGGTCCCGAGGCCAGCAGGATAGCTTCCTGCAGCAGGCGTACACCTGCCGGTTGCAGCGATGCCGCCGCCGCATCCGTGATGAACGCGCCGACGCGGCGTCCCGGTGCCACGAAGCCACCGACCATCGGAGCGCCGGCAAAGCAGTAAAACGCCAGGCTCCGCGACGGCGTGGTCAGATCCTGCGCGAGCAAGTAGGGGCCGCTCGGCGGCGTGCCCCAACCCATGCTGACAGCGGTGCTCGTGACCGTGATGTTGCCGTAGTACCCCGACTTGTTAGCCAAGAAGTTGGCGGTGCTGCCCCAAGGCAAGCTCACCTGACTGGCCGTGAGCGTGCCGAGGTTGGCGGCCGTGGTCATGTTCATGTCGTCGAACACAGCCAGCTCCAGCACCAACACGCCGACTGGTGTGTCGCGGAACTTGTTACCCACGTTGCCGGAAGTCACCGACTCGGAGATCACGACCAGCGTCTTGCCGTTGGCGTCGGACGCGACGGCCGAGCTGTCTTGCCTGACCGTGACCGTGAAGCCGAGCGTTTCTAGGTTGTTCTTCAGCACGGTGTCGCCCGCCGAGAGGGTCGTGTTGCCGACGACGAGCAGCGCGAGGCCGCGCTGCACAGCGCCGATGTCGTTAGAGGAGGCCTTGCGGCGCGTGCCGCGCTGATCCCCGAAGATGGTCGGACCGGACACCTGCGCCACCAGCGGCGAGTTGCTCAGGGGAACGTAGACGCGCCCCACGCCGCCCGCTTCGCGCGGCGTGTTCACGTAGCCGTTTTCGCTGGTGGTGATCGGATTCAGGCGCGCGTTGGTCACGGAGCGATCGCCCGACGCGCTGAAGTTGCAGCCCATGCCGCTGGAGTATGCGTTCTTGCCGTAGGACGTGATCGTCCCGTAGCAATCGCGACCGAAGCCGATCTCGTTATACACGACGGACAGCTCGATGCTCATGGTGCCGCCGCCAGCCGGATCGTTGCTGAGGTGGTGAGCGCCGTTGGTGGCGCACGTCGCCGAGTCCGTGCACGTGTTGTACGCGAGCGTCGACGCGAAAATGGAGACGTTGCCGCCCCGGTTGTACACCGCGCCGGACAGGTTACCGGACTTGTTGGCGCCGATGGTGGAAGACTGGATGGAGAGGGACGCGCCGCTCGCGTTGTAGATGACGCCGTGCTCTCCGAAGTTCTTCAAGAGCGTGGTCTCGGTGATCGAGGCTGAGGCGTTGGCGGCGTTGAACAGGACGCCACCGCTGAAGGCGCGGCACAGCTCGAACTGAGCGTTGGAGATCGAGACGCTGCCGGCGTTGTAGATGCAGCCACCGCTACCGGCGTCGCTGCTACCGACCACCTTCACGTAGCTGAGCGAGCTGGAGGCGCCCGCGCTGATCGAAAGCGGCGCCGCAAAGAAGTTTCGCAGCGTCAAATTGTGGAAATTGAGGGCACTGGAGCTCACTTGAAAGTGCGTCGCCGTCAAGTTGCCGTTGATCGTGGTGCGGGCGTAGCCCTGGCCGCGGATGGTGCGCGGGCGCGTGGTGGACGCAGGCGGCGCGCTCGTCAGGTTGACCGTCTCCGCGCGCAGCTCGATCACGTCCGCCCCGCCCGGGTTGACGCAACCGTTGTAGGAGGCGTTGTTGTTGATGGACTTGATGGCCTCACGCAGCGTGCAAAGGCTATCGTTCACGTCGCCGTCGTTCGGCGTATTGACGTACACGGTGCCCGCCGCGAATGCGGACGGCGCGAGCGCCAACGCGCCCACCAACGTCGCTGCCGTCAGCATGACTTTCGAAATATCCCGCTTCATAACTATCCCTTCTCGATGTTCGAACGCCCGTTACCCCAACGGAACGAGCGTCGAGCGGACCCTAGCGTAGTGAGCGCAGCGGTGACTAGACCTTCACAGCGCTTCGCCGCGCGCGAAGAAGTGTGACTTTGCGCGACACCCTTCGCAGTGAGTGCGCATCACATGAC
>JAEYOT010000495.1 GCA_023411445.1 Pseudomonadota bacterium | reverse complement strand
AGGCCCAGAAAGAAGGCCAGCGCCGTGATGATCGCGAAGGTGGGGCCGAGCGAGTAGCCGAGTATCACGACGGACGTCATGAGCGTGGTGACGACCAGCACTCGCCCCACGCCGAGCCGGCGGAGCGCGACGCCGCTCGCGAAATTCGAGAGCGCCGAGCCGCACGTGCCGAGCGCCAAGAGTCGCCAGTTGTCGTTCAGCTCCACTCCGAACGTCGCTCGCAGCGAAGGCCACGCGGCGCCCAAGATGCCGTCCGGCAAGCCCAGACTGACGAACGCGGCGTACACCAACAACAAGACGCCCAGGCGGTGAGTGCTCGACGTCACGTTGGCGTTTGGAGCATAGGGGTGCGGGCCTTTGGGTCAAGCGCGCTTGAGTCGTCATCTGCCACGATCGCCGCGCTTTTCGGCTGGCATGACGTGAGCTAGAGCAGGGTGATGGCCGCGCGCGACGATCTCGAGGCTTGCTTGCAGGCTTATCGTTTCGCGGAGCTGCTCCTGGGCGGCTTCGCGAGCAAGAGCCGTGCGGAGCGCGAGCAGGCGCTGGCGTCTGCCGAGCAGTTGTGCAGCGAAGTGCAGAGTCGATATGAGACGCTCGTTGCAAGCGCCGACCGCGCGCACGTGGAAGCGCTGCAGAGCGCGAGAGCGCGCCTCACGCAGAAGCTGGCCGACGCGCGCGCGAGCGGTGTTTGAGCGCCAGCGCGCGCCCGCTTTCGCGACGGCCGCCGTGAGCTTCCGAGCCGGTGACTGCCATCGCGCTCAGCGGAAGAATCCGACTGTGCGTGAACGAGCGTCGATGTCGGTGGGAAGGCTCCTAAACCAACCCGGATTGAGCGGGGAGCGCTCCAATCCGAGACGGACGAACGCGACCGTGCGCGAGGGGGGATCTGACGGTGTTACCACCCCGCAGGGTGGGGTTACCCGCGGCTAGCGTCGCGGAGCTGTGGATCGCTGTAGAGGCGGAAATTTCGCGGGTTGCTGCGCGCTATGGTGCGCGCTTCCTCCAATCTGGTGCGCTTGAGGTGCAAACCGCGCCGAGGCGCTGAATTTTTGACGGACGGAGCCGCTACTCGCCACTTCTCAGGTATCGGAGGCCGTGTGCGTACCCCGTCGTCCAGCTTTGCCCTGATGTCCCTGCCGCTGCCGCTGAACGCGGTGCGAGGTCAGGACGCGGCCAAGCTGCCGTTGTTCGCCCTAAGCGAGCACGAAATGGGGCGCGTGCTGGCTAAACCAGGCCCCTCGCGCAGGAGCATCTCCACTAGCGTGGGTTACGAGAAGATTTTTGAAGACGCACCGGATTCCTGTACGGGCGGCGCGGAAGTCTTCGTCACCGCCTCAAGGGTAACGCCCGGTCGTCCGGGCAATGACTGTTGGATTGCGTCGCGCCACTCGGCGCGGGTGTTCGGCGCCGCGCCGACCGTCCGCGGCCCGGGGCGGCGAGGAGCTCGTCGATCGTCGAAGCGAAAGCCTCAAGCATGACCATCAAACTCATCAGCAAACTCGGGCTCCTGGCGGGCGTCATCGCCACCTCCGCCTGCACCGGCATGATCGGCGGAGAGAGCGGCGACGACATGTCGCCCGGCGGCGTCACTCCTCCCGGTGGTGGTAGCACCGGTGGTAGCTCTTCCACCGGCGGTCAGGGTCAGCTGCCCACGGAAGCCAAGGGCAAGCTGGATCTGAGGGGCACCCCCAAGTACTTCCGCGTGCTGCGCATCACGAACGAGCAATGGACCAACAGCGTGCAGCAGGCGCTGGCGCTGCCGGCTGCGCCGACCAACGCTGAGGCGTTTCAGGATCCGGTCTCGGGCACGACGGATTTCACGAACAACGAGCTGGTGCTGAGCATCGACGCCCGCGCGGTCTCGGACTTCGAGAGCGCTGCGGAGGAGCTGGCCAAGACGATCAGCTCGGACCCGGCTGCTCTGAGCCGCATCTACTCGGGCACCGATGGAACTGGTTTCATCGCCGCGCTCGGGCGCCGGCTGTACCGCCGCCCGCTGACCACCAGCGAGGCGGACGCCTACAAGCAGCTGTTCGATGTGGGCTCCGCCATGACGGGCGACAAGTCGCCGTTTGCCAAGGGCGCCGCGGTCGTGATCGAGGCGATGCTGCAGTCGCCGCACTTCCTGTACCGCACGGAGCTGGGCCAGGCGAACACCCCGCTCTCGCCGTATGAGCTGGCGGCCAAGCTGTCCCTTTGGCTGCGTGATGCAGGGCCGGACGACGCCCTGTTGGACGCGGCGGGCTCGGGCAAGCTGGATACGGCCGAGGGCATCAGCTCCGTCGTCAAGGAGCTGCTCGACGCGCCGACTGCCAAGAAGGTGCTGGCTCGCTTCCACAGCCAGTTCTTGCATTTCGACCGCTTCAACAACCTGAGCAAGGTCGGCGTCGACAACTACGACACGGACATCAACGAAGAGCTGGCCGAGAGCTCGCGCTTGTTCTTCGACCGTATCTTCAGCCAGGGCCTCGGCGTCAAGGACATCTTCTTGTCGACCAAGGGCTTCGTCGGGCCGCGTCTGGCTCCGCTGTACCAGGGCATCAACGGTGCGGCTGCCAGCGGTATGAGCGAGGTGGATTTGGGCGCAGGCCGCCTGGGCTACTTCACGCAGATCCCGTTTTTGATGCTCAACGCCCACAACGGGGAGCCGGATCCCATTCACCGCGGCGTGACCATCAGCTTGGATGTGCTGTGCGCCCCGCTCGGCCCGCCCGCCGCGGAGATCCCGCCGCTGCCCAAGCGCATGCCGGGGCAGACCAACCGCATGGTGGTCGACGAGCACACCAAGGGCTGCGGCACCGTCTGCCACAACAACATGATCAACCCGCTGGGCTTCGCCTTCGAGAACTTCGACGGCATGGGCCAGTACCGCACGGTGGAGCGCTACGGCACGGAAGAGCTGCCGGTGGACGCCAGCGGCCAGTTCAACTTCGTCGGCGGGACCAAGTCGTACACCGACGCCTTCGCGCTCATGGAGATCCTGGCGGAGGACCCGCAGACCCACTTGTGTTACAGCAAGAAACTCGCAAGCTACGCCTTGCAGCGCGACGTGGTCGAGGCAGACGGCGGTCTCCTGACCGACCTGTCCAAGATCAGCGCTGAGGGCTCTGTGAAACGGGTCATCGAGACCCTCGTGACCAGCAATTCTTTCCGGATGCGTGCCGGAGGTACCCAGTGAGCTCGATTATCAACAGCGCGAAGCGACGCATCAATCGCAGGGCCTTCCTCACCGGTGCCGGTGGGGTGGCCGTTGGTTTGCCGTTCCTGGAGAGCTTGCCCAGCCGCTCGGCTTGGGCGGCGGATGCCAAGCCGGTCTTCACCTTCTTCGTGGTGGGTCAGAACGGCGTGGTGCAGAAGAACTTCTTCCCCTCGGCGCCGGGCGCTTTGTCGAGCGCGAACCTGGCCGGTGACATCGCCACCAGCCCGCTGGCTCCGCATGCGGGCAACCTGCTCTTCATCAAGGGCATCAACTACCCGAACCCTGGCCCCCGCAGCTGCGGTCACGCCGAAGGCAACGTGCAGACGTTGACCGGTCTCGCGCCGGGCTCCAACGGCAACACCGCCTACTCGGCAGGCCCCTCCGCGGATACGCTGATCGCGAGCGCGCTGAAGGCTCCGGATCCCATCGCGCTTTACTCGGGCGCGAAGGGCTTCATCGCCGAGCGCATCTCGTTCAAGGGCGCCGGCGCTGGTCAGGTCCGCGCCGCGGACGTGAACCCGTACCTGCTTTACTCGAAGGTCGTGGGCCTGCCGGGCGGCATGAATCCGAATCCGACCGATCCGGGTACACCCAACGTGGATCCGATCGCGCAGGAGCTGGCGAACAAGAAGAAGAGCGTCAACGACCTGATCCGGGGTGAGCTGAACGCCCTGAAGAACATGTCGGTGCTGAGCCAGGACGACAAGATGCGGCTCGAGCAGCACTTCCAGGCCATCCGCGACATCGAGGTCAACATGGGCGGCATGGTGCCGTCGAGCGGCGAGGCCTGCACCACCGCCGGCTTGCCGATGGACTCCTACGAGGCGCTGCGTAGCGGCTTCGCGTTCAAGAGCGACCAGATGGAGACGTACGTCAAGCTCCACCTGCAGATCATGGCGGTGGCGTTCGGCTGCAACTACAGCCGCGTCGGCACCCTGCAGTGGGGCGACGGCACGGACGGCACCAAGTACGACGTGCCCTCTAACTCCACGCTGCGCTGGAGCTTCCACCAGCTCAGCCACCGCATCCAGTCGGACTCGGACGTCGGCAACAACCCGACCGCGGAGCAGGCGCACCACGAGATCGACAAGCTGCGCATGGAGACGCTGCTGGTCGGACTCAATGCCTTCAAGGCGCACGGCCTGGAAGCGAACACGCAGCTCATCTGGACGAACACCATCGCGGACGGCCCGTCCCACTCGACCCGCAACGTGCCGATGATCATCTGGGGCAGCGGCGGCGGGTACCTGAAGCAAGGTCAGTACATCGACGCGGCCGGCGCCTCGAACGCCAGCGTCCTCAATACGATCATGGCAGCCGCTACGCGCAACGAGACGAATGGCCCGCCGAAGATCGGCAACGGCGGCGAATTCGCGGGAATGAAGGCCTAATCAGTGCTTATCAGTCGAACACGCCTTGGGATTATCTTTGGGTTGGCGCTGATCGCGCCGCTGGCTTGCTCTGCTGAGGATACGCCCATCGACGGCGGCTCCTCCGGGAGTGGTGGCAGCAGCGGTAGCGCCACCAGCGCCGGTACCAGCAACGGCGGCTCGGCCGCTCCGCAGGCGGGTAGCGGTGGTGCCCCCGCCGCGGGCGCTGCTGGCGCTGGCGGAGCGGGCGGTTCGGCTGCTGGTTCTGTTGGTGCTGCTGGCTCTGCCGGCGCGGCCGGGAGCGCCATGGGCGGCTCGGACAGCGGC
>JAEYOT010000458.1 GCA_023411445.1 Pseudomonadota bacterium | reverse complement strand
AGCTTTGGCGCCGCCGAGACGTGAGCCGTCACCGCTCGCCCTTTGGCCGCGGCCAGGTGCAGGCCGAAGGCAGCCAGCCCCAGCGCGCCGACAGCGACCACGGACCAAGCGAGCCCGCGGCCGCCGCGTTTGACCGGGAGCTCCACCGCCTCCGGCTCCGGCTCGAGCCCTGCGCTCAAGGCGAGCGGCGTCGTGGACGTCGCTACGGTGTGGCCGATCGCGATCACGCGCGCGCGAGCTGCCATCGCCACCTTGGCCACGCGGCGGCCCTGCAGCGCGTCGCTGCCGAGCGGCGAGAGGGCGTCTGCCAGCTCCACCACGCTCTGGTAGCGCTCGTTGGGGTCCGCGCGCAGGCAGCGCGCGATCACGAAATCCAGGTGGTCCGAGCCAAGGCCCGCGTCGAGCGGCGGCAAGCGGTAGCGTTGGTCCAAGATCAAGCTGAACGTTTCGGTTACGGTCTCCGCGGCGAACGGCACCTCTCCGGAGCACAGCTCGTAGAGCAGCGCGCCGAGCGCCCACACGTCCGCACGAGCGTCGACGTGATCGCCGCGGATCTGCTCCGGCGCCATGTAGTTGGGCGAGCCGACTACCTCGAAGGGGTTGGTCAGGGTGCGGGCGGGCCTGCGAGCCGCTGGCGCCTTGGAGATGCCAAAATCCAGCACTTTGAGCAGGAAGCCGCCGTCAGCGTCCTCACAGAGGAACAAGTTCTCAGGCTTGAGATCGCGGTGCACGATGCCGAACGCGTGCGCCTCGGCCAGCGCCTCGCAGGCTTGCATCACGGCGTCCGCCGCCTCACTCACTGGCAAGCGTCCGCGCCGCCCCAAGTAGCCTCGCAGATCGCTCCCCTCCATGTACTCGAGCACCAAGTAGGGGAGCCCATGCGCCGTGCGCCCCACGTCCAGCACGTGGTTGACGTGCTTGGAGCGCAGGCCAGCCGCGATGCGTGCTTCGGTCAGCAACCGCAAGACCACGTCCTCGTTGTCGGCGTGCTCGGGGCGGATCAGCTTGATGGCGACCGGCACGTCTAGCTCGATGTGGGTGGCGCGCAGCACCACGCCCATGCCGCCTTCGGCGATGCGCGCCTCGACGCGGTACTTGCCGCCGAGCAGCTGGCCCGGCACCGGGCTCGAGCTCCGCGCGCTCCCCGGCTTCGCAGCGGCCTCGCTGGCGGCTCTCGAGCGATCGGGCACGTTCATGGTCCGAAGGACCTTGAGCAAGGCGCGTGCCTCCCCGTCAGCTGCGAAGCTGGCCCAAAGCGCGCCTCGCCTCGAAAGCACCCACAAAACTGGCGCGCGAAAACGCACCGATCGTAGCGATCCGCACCGCGGACGCGGGCAGTTGGGGACAAGCCTGCGCTTGAGGTAAGATGGTGATTAAGGCTCTGTTGGCGCTGTTTCGGCGCCCGGCAGCCGAGGAGGGATGACACGAATGCTGCGCCATGTTTCAGCCGCTGCGCTCGCGGTAGCTCTGACTGTGCTACCCACGTCGGCGTCAGCCGATCCACCTTTCGTGCCCTGGTCGGCGCTGCTGCCGGGGCTGAGCCTGGAGTACCAGCCCTCCAGCGCTCACCTCTGTAACTCGGGTCAGCTCGCGTGCGTGGACGCGGTGCTCGAGGAGATGGCGGCGCGGCTGGCTCCGCTCGACGCTGCCTGCGATCACAACGCGCTGTTCGCGCTCACGTACCTACGCACCACCGAGGCTTACCGCGCCGCGGTCACGGAGCCGGGCTTCTTCAGCGACCCGGGTTTCATCAACCACCAGGACGCCGTGTTCGCGAGTTACTACTTTCAGGCGTGGGATGCTTACCGTCAAAGCTCGGCCTCCGCGCCTGGCGCTTGGCGCCTGGCGTTCTCTGCGGCAGACGCGCGAGCGATTAGCGGGCTCGGCAACATCTTGCTCGGCATGTCAGCCCACGTGAATCGGGACTTGCCTTACGTGCTCGCCGCCATCGGCTTGGTCAAGCCGGACGGCTCATCCCGCAAGCCTGACCACGATCGCGTCAACGTGTTTCTGAACCGGGTGGTCGAGCCCTTATTCGCTGAGGCTGCCGCGCGGTTCGACCCGACGGTCGACGATCTACAGCTGGGGGGCACGCAGCTGGACGACGCTGCCCTCCTTCAGCTGCTGGTCGGCTGGCGTGAGGTAGCCTTTCGTCAGGCCGAGCTCTTGGTCGCCGCGCCCACGCCGCAAGCGCGCCTGCTCATCGAGCAAGAGATCGAGCGGCTTGCAACCATCGAAGCGAACCTGATCATCGTCGCGACCGCGTACGCGCCGCTCCGCGTGCAGCAGGCGTTAGGTGAGCTGGCTGCGCTCCTCGCAGAGCCGGCCAGGGTGCTACAGGCGCTCGCCGATCGCAACGCCAACCTGCTCCGCGGCTTGCTCGGCACGTTGCTCACACCGGGCGCGCTCGCTCGCGATCGCTATTGCCAGAGCCACAGCTGAGGCCAAAGCCGAGCCGGAGCGGGATCGTGGTATGGGGCGGCATGCTCCGTCGTGCTTTGCTCGTCTTGATGCTCGGATCCGCGACCGGCTGCGCAGCGCCGGAAGGTGAGCGGGGCGAGGCGGCGATCCGCGCGCTCTTGGCGCGTCAAGCCGAGGCTTGGAATGAGCACGACGCGCGGGCGTGGTGTGAGTCCTTCACGGAGGACGCAGAGTTCGTGAACATCCTAGGCATGCTGTTTCATGGGCGCGCCCAGATCGAAGCGCGTCACGCGGAGCTGTTCCGCGGCATCTTCAGCCGCAGCCAGGTGACCGTGATCACGCGCAAGGTAGTGTCGCTCGGCCCCACCAGCGCGCTCGCGGAGACGGTGCACGAGCTACGCGGCTACGAGCGCCTGCCCCCCGGCATCCGCGCCACCGAGCCGGACGGCACGCTGCGCACGCGCCTCAAATACGTGCTGGGGCTCGAGGCGGACGGCTGGCGCATCCGCTCGGCGCAAAATACGGCCGCGCTGCCGCCGCGCTGAGCGCGTACAGTGATCGCTTTGGCCCTGAGCAGGCCCCAGACCACCGACTGACGACGACTGCGGCACGACCATGCGTCGAGTCGATAACTTTACGGTGAGCCTGCGATGACCTCGACGACCTTCCCTCTCGCTTTCGGAACCTCCCTCGTTTTTGCGCTGATCAGCGCCGGTTGCAGCAGCGACGACCCGGTCGGTGACACCGGCGGCTCGGCGGGC
>JAEYOT010000439.1 GCA_023411445.1 Pseudomonadota bacterium | reverse complement strand
CCTCGGCGACGCCGCACTAGTTGGTGGCCGAGATCGCGCACCCGCGCGCGGACGACGACGCCGAGCTCGTCAGCATGCGCCGTCTGGCTCAGCTCGAGCAGCACGAGGGCAAGGTGTACCGGCGCCTGCTCTCCTTGCTGGTGTCGAAGAAGGCTTGGGAGGAGGCCGTGAAGGTCGGCGAGGCGGCGGTGATGGCGGACATGGAGGGCTTCACCACGCACCGTTTGTTTGGTGAGGCGCTGGCGCAGACGGGCGACAAGGAGCGCGCCGCGTTCGAGCTCGAGAGTGCCACTCTGTGCCAGGCTGAGGCCAAGGATCAGGCGGCCGTGCACCAGCGCCTGGCCGAGATCTACGCCTCCGTCGGCCGCGGCCGCGACGCTGCCCGAGCGAGAAAAAAGGCTCAGGAGCTGTTGGCCAGCGCACCCAAACACGAGTGAGGACGCTTCCTGCACGGCGCCGGGCCATGCGCGGGATGGCGACCTTCTCGAGTGGTGCGCTGATGGTGACGGTGTCGGGCTGCGGCCTCAGTCGTCGCCGCTGGCCTCGTCGCCGCGCAAGCCGAGGGCTTTGGCCTTCTTGTACAGGTGGCTGCGCTCGAGCCCCAAGGCGCGCGCAGTGGCGGCCATCTGCCCGCCGTGATGAGCCAGCGCTTCTTCCAAGATGGTGCGCTCGGCCTCGTCGGCCAGCACGCGAAACGGGATGCCGGGGCGATACAGTCCGGCGCTCTGCGGCGCTTCGGCCATGCCGATGGCGCGGCGCACGTCCGCCTCGGTGACGTCGTCGTCCGGGTTCAAGATCACGATGCGCTCGATGATGTTGCGCAGCTCGCGGACGTTGCCGGGAAAGGAGTGCGCGGTGAGCGCCTTGAGCGCGCCCTCGCTCAGCTTGAGGCCCGGCCGCCCGTTGGCCACGCGAGCGTTGCTGAGGAACGCCGCAGCGAGCAGCGGCACGTCGTCGCGACGCGCGCGCAAGGGCGGCAGATCCAGCGGCAGCACGTTCAAGCGATCGTAGAGATCCGCGCGGAATTGGCCTGCCGCCGAGGCGGCGCGCAGGTCCTTGTTCGTCGCTGCCACGACGCGGACGTCGATCTTGAACGTCTCGCTGCCGCCCACGCGCTCGATCTCTCGCTCTTGCAGCACGCGCAGCAGCTTGGCCTGCATCGGCAGCGGCATGTCGCCGACCTCGTCGAGGAACAGCGTGCCGCCGCCGGCGCGCTCGAACTTGCCTCGGCGCTGCTTGGTGGCGCCCGTGAACGCCCCTGCTTCGTGGCCGAACAGCTCGCTCTCGATCAAGTCCGCCGGTACCGCGGCGCAGTTCAAGCGCTCGAGCGGGCCCTTGGCGCGCGGCGAGGCGCGGTGGATGGCGCGCGCGATCAACTCCTTGCCGGTGCCGCGCTCACCGATCAAAAGCACGCTGGCGCTCGACTTGGCGGCGCGCAGCACCTGCTCGCGCAGCGCCAGCATGGGCCGACTCTCGCCGATCAGCTCGTCGCCGAGGCCCGCCTCGCGCCGCAGCTCTTGTGCTTCGGCTTCGGCGCGGCTCAGGCGCAGCGCGTTGTCCAGCACCACCAACAGCCGGTCGGTGGACAGCGGCTTCTCCAAGAAGTCGAGCGCGCCGAGCTGGGTGGCCTTGACCGCGGTGTCGATGGTGGCGTGCCCGCTCATCATGATCACCTGCGCTTCCAAGCCACCCGCCATCAGCTTGGACAGCAGCGAGATGCCGTCGCCGTCCGGTAGGCCGACGTCCAGCATGACGATGTCGTAGCTCTGCTTGGCGAGCTTGCTCTCCGCCACCGCGACTCCGCCGGCGACGTCCACCACATAACCCTCGAGAGATAGGACCTTCTTCAGGGTGGCTAGAATCGCGGGCTCGTCATCGATGACTAGGATCTGGGCGCGGGCCATCCTGCGGACGGTAGCATTGCTGCCGCGGCGCTTCAGTCACAGGGGAATAGCCGAACCGAAAGGATTCTCAGACCCGGGGCGGGCCACCCCACGCTATGCTCGGGACCCGGCAGCCGCACGGGTCGCCGGGTTCGACCCTTCGCAATGAGTCTCGCCGCCACCGCCGAAGGAAACCTCCAGGCCACGCCGTTCGGCCACCTACTCGTCTACCTGCTGGACCGCGGCATGACCGGGAGCTTGGTGCTGCAGGAAGCGTCCGGCGAGAAGCACGCGATCTGGTTCGACGCAGGCGCCCCGGCCAAGGTGAAGACGGCCCGGCCCGTCACCTACGTGGGGCAGATTCTGGTGGAGCAGCGGGCCATCACGCGCGAGGTGTACGAGCGCACGTTGCAGGGCGCGCTGCACGACCGGCGCTTGCACGGCGAGGTGCTGATCGAGACGGGCGCGATCGACGCGCGCCAGCTCAAAGAAGCGCTGCGTGAGCAGCTCGCGCGTCAAGTGCTGTGGCTGTTCAAGCTGCCGCCGACCACCCTGTACGGCTACTTCGATCAGGTAAACCTGCTGGAGCGCTGGGGCGGCGAAGGTCTGCGCACGCGCCCTTTGGCCTTGATTTGGCGAGGTCTACGCCGCCACGCTAGCCTGGCGGAGATCGAAGCCGTGGTCAGTCGGCTGGGCGATCGCCCGATCGAGCTGCACGTGGACGCGCCGATCCGGCGCTTCCGCTTCGAGTCCTCGGAGCAGGCGCTGATCGACGTGCTGCGCGCCAAACCCCAGCCGCTAAGCTCGCTGATCGCCTCCGGCCTGGCGTCGGAGCAGGACGTGAAGCGCCTGGTCTACGTGCTGGTGATCTTGCGCCAGCTGGAGTTGGGCGTGCCCGGCTCCTCGCCCGTGGGGGTGGACGAGGCGCCCTCATCGTCCCGCATGGCGGCTGCGGCGCCGGCTGGGCGCAGCTCAATCCCAGACGCTGAGCGAATGGTACGCAGCTCGATCCCGGACGTGGAGCGCGTTATCCCGTCACAGGGCCCATCCGGCTCTCATCCGTCGGTCGCGGCGCCGGGCTCACCGGCCGCGCCGCGCGTCGCCGCGCGCAGCCATTCCCCGCAGCCCGCCTCGTCTGGCGCCGTAGTCCGGCGGCACTCGCCGTCGACGATGGCGCCGCCGGTCGGCTCTGGCACTGCCGAAGCGCGCTTGGAGCTCGAGGCGCTGAGCGCGCGTCTGTCCGGCACGCACTACGAC
>JAEYOT010000413.1 GCA_023411445.1 Pseudomonadota bacterium | reverse complement strand
CCATTTACTTCAACGACAAGGACGAGCTCAAGACGGCGACGCCGCTGCCGCTCGGTGACAAGCAAACCAGCGGCATCTACTGGGCGACTTACAAAGAGTCGGGTGAGGTCAGCGGCGCCTACAACATCGGCGGCGGCACGCCGAGCACGCTCACCGTGGTGGCGGCGACGGGCCACCGGGATGGTGGCTTCACGCTGCTCGGCTTGCTGAACGGCGACGTCCGGTTTGGTCGTGACGGCACCACCACGCTAAGCGTGAGCGCGCAGACCGATCGGGGCTACATCGCGCACTACGAGGCGACCGGCGCCATCGCTTGGGTCGCCCTGATCGCACCCGGCAAGGTGGCCTTCTCGGTGGACTCCGTGTCCGCCTTCGAGGACGACGCCGTGATCGCTACCGGCTCGGTCGGCGGCGACATCGCCTTCTACGATGGGCAGAGCAAGCTGATCGGTGGGGACGAGCGCGCTGGCGTCTGGGCTGTGCGCTTGGACGGCAACGGCAGCGGGCAGTGGGCCAAGCTGGTGGCGCTTCCGAAAGACAACGGCAGCGTGACCGTGCAAGCGGTGTCCGCGCTCGACGACGGCGGCGCGGCCTTTACGGGCAGCTTCGCGCCGAGCGCCAAGCTGGGGCCGGCTGGCGCCTTCGAGGTGGCGGCCGATCCCGCCGAGAAGGGCGGCCGCGATGTCTGGTACATGAAGCTCGACAAGGCAGCGGATCTCAAGTTTGCCGGTCGCGTGGGCAGCAGCGCGCAGGACGCGCCGGGTGATGTGGTCGGCACGCCGGGCGGCGGCTTGCTGCTCTTGGTCAACACGACCGGCGCGGGGCCCAACGCGGACAACGGCAAGACGTTGCAGCCGCTCTACTCCGTGAGCGACAGCGCGGTGCAGGCGCACGTGATCCAGATCGACCAGGAGGGCATGCTCGAGTCAGCCGGGCTGATCGGCGATAGGGACGGCGGCGTACGCGGGTACCAGCTGGAGGTCGACAGTGGTGGCGCCCACGCGGTGGCGGGAGTCTTCACGCAGAGCGCCCAGTTCTACGGGAAGCTCGGCTTCGGCTCCGGTCCTCCCCCAGCAGCGGCGGCGAGCGCCAGCCTGACGGGGGAGCAGGGCCAGCTGACGTTGTTTGCGGCCCGCACCAGCGCCAGCGTGGGCTTCCCGTGGGCGCTCCGCGCCGGTGGCGAGGGCAGCGGCATGATCAGCCAAGCAACTTGGGACGTCGTGCTGATCGGCCACCCGTCGCACGCGCTCACGCTGGCCGGCATGTTCAACGTCAGCGCCAAGTTTGGCGATCGCAAGACGGAAGAGCTCCAAGCGGGTCGACTGGGTAACCCCTTCGTGGTGCACGTCAACTCGGAGGCCGAGTACGACTACTGCTTCTGACGGGTCGCGTGAGCCTCGTCGCCCACCCGTAAGGTCCCTGGGCCGTCGTGGATCAGGTTCATGCCGAACCAGAGCTTGCCGTCCTGCCGCCGGTAGCCAGCCAAGGTGCGGAGCGGCTCGGCGCCGCGCTCGGCCGTGTGCTGATCGATGGTGGTCACGACGCAGCGCTCACAGCGCTTGACCGCGCGAAACGAGACTTGCCCAATGCGTAGGCTCACGAAGGCGTCCTCCGCGTACGGCTCGCAGTCGCTGAGCACCAAGTTTGGCCGGAAGCGGTCCATAGCGACGGGCTCGCGCAAGCGACTGTTCAGGTCCGCGAGCGAGGCTTCGGAGACGACCAGGCACGGGTAGCCGTCGGCGAAGCTGACGATATCGCCCGGCTGCGCGCGCTTCGGGTTTACGGGGCGCTGGACCGAATCCGGCATGAAGACGAGGCGCAAGTCTCGCCCGGTCAGCTCGGAGAACCAGCGGCTGCCGCCTTCGTGGCACAGCGCGACACACTCGTCGTTCCAAACGTTGCAAGTGACGAGCTCGCCACCCTCCAGCGCGAGCGGCAGCTCGAGCGGCTGGGCATCCGGGGCCGTGAGCCCGAGCCCGTCCGGCTGCAGCTCGAGTCGCACCAAGCACAAGCCGGGCAGCTCACGCTGCGTCACGAAGCGACCGGCGCGATCGATCAGCATGTAGCGCCGGTCCAGCCTCAACCCGCGCTCTACCACCTGAGCCTCACGCAGCGGCACGCCGCCGCAGGCTTTGATCGGGTAGACGAAGAGAGCGCTCAGCCGCATCGCTAGTCCCTCGCGGTCTGTCGCACGCGATCGAGCGTCATGGCGATCACGATGATGGCTCCGGTCAAGATCTCCTGGATCCAGTTGGGCATGCCGACGTGCGTGCAACCCGCTTTGATCACCGTGAGCAGCAGCGCTCCCAGTAGGGTGCCGGCGATCGAGCCTTGCCCGCCAGAGAGCGATCCCCCACCGATCACCACGGCCGCGATCGCCTCCAGCTCTAGCCCCACCGAATCCGTCGGATCGCCGACCGTGAGGGTCGAGAACTCGAGCACGCCAGCGACGCCGGCCAGTAAGCCTCCCAGCGTGTAGATCACAAGCCGCACGCGCGTCACGGGCACGCCGCACAAGCGCGCGGTCAGCTCGTTCGAGCCGACGGCGACGGCGTGCCGCCCCAGCCGCGTGTAGCCGAGCAACACGGCGCAGGCAGCGCCGACCAGCAGCGCCACCCACACGCCGTGCGGCAGCAGCTGCTCACCTGGCAAGATCGCCATCCAGTCGTCGATGCCCCTCGCTGGAGCGTCGATCTTCTGCTCGTCGGCCAGGCCTTTGGCCACGCCGCGCAGAGCGCTCATCGTGCCGAGCGTGGCGATGAACGGCGCGATGCGCAGCCCTACCACCAGCGCCCCATTCAGCGCGCCCGCCAGCGTCCCTAGCGCCAGCGCGGCCAGCACCGCGCTACCCGGCCCGGCCCCGCCTTGCAGGCACTTGGCGACCACGACCGTGGTCAGGGCCACGGTGGAGCCGACGGATAGATCGATCCCGCCGTGCACGATGATGAGCGCCATGCCCGCCGCCGCGATCGAGACCACCACGGTTTGCCGCAGCATGGTGACGGCGTTGAGCGGTCGCAGGAAGGTGTCAGGCGTGAGCACGGCGAACAAGGCGTACACACACACGAGCGCGAGCAGCGGTCCGAGCCACGGTTTTCTCAGCCAGGTCGTGAGCGCCGCGTTCATCCGGTCGCCTCCAACAGCAGCGCGTGCTCCGTCAGCTGATCGGCTGGGCGCGCCGGACCGAGCTTGCCGCGGACCATCACGGCGATGCGATCGCAGACCCCGATCAGCTCCGGCAAGTAGCTGGACACCAGCAGCACCGCTTTGCCGCGCGTCGCGAGCTGATCGATCAGGCGGTAGATATCTGCGCGGGAGCCGACGTCGATCCCGCGCGTGGGCTCGTCGAGCAGCAGCACGTCCACGTCCTGCTCCAAGAGACGCGCCAAGGCTACCTTCTGTTGATTGCCACCGGACAGCGCGCGCGCTCGCTGCTCTGGCCCACGGCAGCGAATCATGAGCTGGTCGATCCAGCGCCGCGCGATGGCGCGGCCGCGCGCCGGGAGCGACAAGCCCCACGGACCGAGCGCAGCGGCGCCAGAGAGCGTGATATTTTCGGCGATCGACAGGCCCTCGGCCAGCCCCTCGCCCTTGCGGTCTTCGGACAGGAGGCCCACTTTGCGCCGCGCGAGCTCCACCGGTCGCGCGGCTACGGACAGGCCGCCCACCAGCACCTGTCCAGCTACGCGCGGATCCAGCCCGTAGACCGCGCGCAGCAGCTCGGTGCGGCCGGAGCCGACCAAGCCCGCGATGCCCAGCACTTCACCGCGCCGTAGGCTGAGGCTCACGGCGTGGGGAGCGCGTCGACCGCTGAGCTCGCGCACCTCGAGCGCGACTTCGCCCGGCGTGCGCGTCGAGCGCGGGAACAGCTCGCTCACCGCGCGCCCCGCCATGAGCGAGACCAGCTCCTGGCGACTGGTGCTCTTCACTTCGCCGCTCGCCACCGAGCGCCCGTCGCGCAGCACCGTGAACTGTTGCGCGACGCGCTCGACCTCCTCGAGGAAGTGCGAGATGTAAAGCACGGTGACGCCCGCCGTCGCCAGTCGCCGCACGATCTCGAACAGGCGCGCGGTGTCCGCGGCGGTGAGGGCGCTGGTGGGCTCGTCCAGGATCAACACCTTGCACTCGCCGACCAGCGCGCGGGCGATGCACACCAACTGTCGGTCGGCCGGCGACAAGTCGCCCATGCGTCGCTCGAGCATGCCGGCCTCGCTCGAGCCGACCTGCGCCAAGGCACGGCTGGCAAGCTCACGCCCGCGCGCGCGATCGATCAGGCCGCGCGAGGTCGGCTCGCTGCCGAGCAAGATGTTCTCGCGGACGCTCAGATCCGCGCAGTACAGCGGCTCCTGATACACGATCGAGACGCCCGCGCGCCGCGCCGCCACCGGGGAGCTTGGCCGATACGGCGCGCCGTCCAGCAAGAGCTCGCCCGCGTCCGGGCGCTCCGCGCCAGAGAGCACCTTCATCAGCGTGCTCTTGCCGGCGCCGTTCTCGCCCAGCACCGCGTGCACGCTGCCCGCGGAGGCGCTCAAGCTCACGTCCGCCAGCGCGCGAGCGGGACCGAACGACTTCTGGACGCCGCGGAGCGCCAGCCTCGTCACTGCGCGCTGCCCAACCATTCATTGAGCGGCGGCGACAGCAGCGCCTTCATGTCCGGCTGCTCCATGTTGCTCTTGTCGATCAGCGCAGCTCCGGTGTCGATGCGGCTCTCCACCGGCTCCTTCTTCAAATGCGCGACCAAGGTCTTGACCGCCAGGTAGCCCATGTTGAAGGGGTTTTGCAGCACCAAGCCGTCGATCTTCCCGGCGCGCACGCCTTCGATCAGCTTGCTCGACGAGTCGAAGCCGATGAACTTGAGCTTGCCGGCGAGGCCCGCCTTCTCCAAGGCGAGCAGCATGCCGAAGGTGGTGGACTCGTTCGGACAGAACACGCCTTGCACGCCGCCTTGGGCGGCCTTCTGCGCGATCAGCAGGTTCTCGCTGGCGGAGAACGCGGTCTCGGTGGTGGCGCCCGCGTACTGATTGTCGCTGATCAGCTTGAGCTCAGGGAACTTGCGGAGGCCTTCCACGAAGCCATCCTCGCGGTGCCGAGTGCTCGCCGAGCCCTCCTGGTAGCGGAGCACGACCACGTTGCCTTTGCCGCCCAGCAAGGCTCCCATCTTCTCGCCTGCTAGCCGTCCAGCCGCGCGGTTGTCGGTCGCGACGAAGCTCGCGTGGTCCTGCCCCTTCAAGTCGGAGTCGAAAATCACGACCGGTACGCCTGCTCGGACGGCGCTCCGCACCGGCGCTACCAAGGCAGAGTCGTTCAGCGGCGCAAGCACCATGCCCGACACGCCCTGCGCGGTGAAGCTCTGCACCAAGTCCACCTGCGACTTGAGATCGTCCTCTTTCAGGGGCCCCTTCCAGATGATCTCGACGCCGAGCTCTTTGCCGGCCTTGGCCGCGCCAGCGTGCACGGCTTTCCAGAACTCGTGCGTCGTACCCTTCGGCACGACCGCGATGCGGAGCTTCGCGGCGCCGCCCGCGCCCGTCTGCTCGGCCTTCTTGCAGGCGACGGAGCCGAACGCCACAACACTCAGTCCGCAAAGCAAATCCCGGCGCAGCACGAGCCGAATGCTAGTCGGAGCCCGGCGCTCGGCGTAAGCCCCATTCGACCGTCAGTAAGAGGGCGGGGGTGGCGCGTAGCGACCCGGGAACGGATCCGCCGAGTTTCTGCGCTGGACCTCGCGATCGGTCCACGGCCACCCCGCGCCGCGCACCTGGAACACCGCGACG
>JAEYOT010000312.1 GCA_023411445.1 Pseudomonadota bacterium | reverse complement strand
GTAGAAGGCGCGCGCGAAGACGCTGTCTCCACACACGACCAAGTCCTGATGGGCGACCGCACGCGCCACGGCGCGCTCCTCGGCGGCCACGCACGCGGCGGTGGTCACGTCACCGCCGACGAGATCTTCGGTCAGCGCGCGTGTGACGATGTCGTCGAGCAAGAAGTCGGCAATCACGCGCCGAAGGTACTGTCCGGCGCCGGGCCGCGCCACCTGGAAATCAGTGCTGCGGTGTGCGTCCGCTCAGCGCAGCAAACCGTAGCTGCGCAGCAGGTAGGCGGCGAATAGGTTGCACAGGGCGTGAAAGAGCATGGCAGCGCCGATGCCGCCGGTGCGGGCGCGCAAGAAACCGAACGCGAGCGCGGGAAAGAACACAGCGAGGCGCGCGGGGTTGAGCTCCGTGAGCAAGTGGCCGACAGCGAAGATCGCGCTCGTGATCACGATGCCCCAACCCAAGCGCGCGCCGAGCACGGTGAAGCCCTTCTTGAGCTCGCGATCGAGCGCCGTCTGCAAGTACCCTCGATAGAAGGCTTCCTCGGGCAAGGCGATCACCAGGAGCTGCCCCAGCGCGTCGCCCGCGACGGGCCCGAGCGGCGCGGGCCGAAACGTGTCGACCTGCCACCACAGGCGGAAGCCGACCCAGAAGCAGGGAAAGATGATGACGGCGGCGACCAGCGCGTGAGCCACCGCCACGGCTGACTCACGCAGCAGCCGCTGGGCCGAAAGGGGCGCCGGCTCCAGCAAGCCGCCGAGCGACAGACCGAAGGCGCGGATTTGCGTGGTGTCGTCGCGCCGCACCACCAGCCAGTACGTCGCCGCCAGGAAGGTGAAGCCGACGCCCGTGGCGGCCCAGCTCTCGGGCAACAGGTACGACAGCGCGGTGGCCAGCGCGGTGACGGCGGTGGCGATGGCGAGCACCCAGCGCAGGCCGGCTGGCGGTGCCGGTGCGTCGCTCAAGCGCGGTCACTCCCGCTCAGAAGCAATTTTCCGGCTTGATGCGAAGAATCGCGAGCAAGCCAAGCGCGCGGACCTCCCAGGATTTTCACGCTTGGGCTAAGGTCGCGCCCCACCTCGGCGCGGCCAACGCCGTGTAAGCGCCGCTCGATACCGTTCTCACCGCGAGGATCCATGCTCGACCCGAATCTGCCTGAAATGCCGACGGCTCATAACCCGAACCCGCCGCCGCGGGTCGATTTCGCGAAGTGGCCGCCGGACGACGACCTGCCAGGCGCTCCGCCGGCCGGGGGCGGTGTCCCGGCGGGCGGTGGCTTCGGCGGCGACGACGGGAACTTCAAGAAGGGTCGCACGGCGCCCATCGCCATCCTGGTCGGTGTGCTCGCGGTCGGCGGCCTCGGCGCCTTCTTGGCGATCGGCGCCAGTAAAGAGGCGGCGCGCCTCACCGTTGAGCAGGGCGAGGCCGAGAAGAAGAACATCTTCGTGCTGCCCAAGAACGAGCAGCTCGCCAAGTGGCGCGAGTGGGCGATGGGCGACAAGAGCAAGGCCAGCGACGAAGTGCGCATGGAGGCGCTCAAGCAGCTGGCGTGGGCCAAGGATCCGGAAGGCGTGAAGGCCGCGATCGACGCGCTCAGCTACCCGACGGAGCCGATGCAGGCGATGGCCGCCACGGCGCTGGCCGAGTACGGCAGGCCGATGGGTGAGCCGGCGCGCGACGCGCTGCTCGCGGCGCTGCAGAAGGCGGGGCCCGGCGCGAAGCCGCAGATCGCGTGGGCGCTCGTGGTGCTGGGCGAGACGCGCGCGCTCGATGAGGTGATGACGCTGTACCGGCTGGGGCACCTGTCCAAGGTGCAGCGCCTCGGCGGCGGCGTCGCGTTCGACACCGACAAGATCGTGCAGCTGATCAGCTTGGACAAGCTGGCCAGCATGGCGGGCGACGAGAGCGCGGCGGTGCGCCAGCTGGTGGCCACGGTGCTGTCCGCCAACGCCGAGCCGAAGTGGACGGACACGCTGATCAAGCTGGTGCAGGACAAGGACGCCGAGGTGGCGCGTCAAGCCGCGCCGGGCCTGGGCAAGATCGGCGAGCCGCGCGCGCGCGAGCCTCTGGTCGAGGCCATGAAGACGGCCGACAAGGAGAGCCGCAACAAGTACCTGGAGGCGCTGCGTGACGGCATCGGCACCGACGGCTTGGTGCTCTCGCTGCAAGCCGTGAGCGAAGACGAGAAGCTCGGCTGGTACCAGAAGAAGCAAGTCTTCGACATGGTGGACAAGCTGAACGACCCGCGCGGCGGCAACTCGCTGTTCGAGTTCATCGGCACCAAGCCGCACATCCACTACCAGACGCGCGCGGCGATCGCGCTGGCTGCCATCGGTGACGTGCGCGCCGTGCCCACGCTGGCCAAGCGCCTGCGCATGGATCCGCTGAAGATCTACAGCGACCAGTACGACTGGGAAATGATGCTGAAGCGCGACGACAACGAGCGCGTGACGGCTGCCCGCATGATCGCCGACCTTGCCATGCTGCACCCCGACAAGCGCGCCTTGATCGCGGAGCAGGCGGAAGACGCGGTCATCTTCTGGATCCACGAGCAGCCTTCGCCGCACGCCAACGGCTTGCGCGCGCTGGCGGCCATGGAGTCCACGAAGGATATCGAAGCGCTCCGCAAGTGGGCGAACCCGAACGTGCCGCTGCCCAAGCTGGGCCAGCAGCCGCCCATGCCGGAAGAGTGGGTGATCGCCCAGAGCGCCATGCGCTACGTGGGTTGGCTCAAGGATCAGCGCTCCTGGGGCGCGCTGGAGCGGGCGCTCACCGCGCGCGAGCCCAACCTGGACGTCACGATGGACGGCCTGATGGTCGGCGGCGTGGCCATCCTGGGCATGACCCTGCGCGCGCTGGGTGTCGGCGCGGCGCACGGCTTCAGCGAGTGGCGCGATCACAAGGCCTTCAAGCCCTTGTTCGAGTACGCGCAGGAGCCGAAGAACAACGATCAGGCGCGCATGCACGCCTGCGCGGCGCTGGCCTGGGTCGCCGAGAAGGAAGACTTCATCGAGGTCGCCAAGAAGATCCAGGAGTACTCCGGCAACGACAAGAAGGACTCGGTGCGCCGCGCCTGCTTCTTGGAGACTTTGATCCAGCGCCCGGTGCCCGGCACCGCGGGCGCGCTGATGTCGCTGATGACGCCGGAGTCTGCCGTGGAGACGCGCCATCAGGTCGCGCGCGCCATCGCCAAGGGCGGCTTCGACGCGACCATCGAGGCGCAGCTGTTCAAGATGATGGAGGACGAGGCGCTGGTGAACGACGCGGCGCTCGCGCTGATCTTGGGCGGCTCGCCGGAGACGGCGGCGCGCGCGGTCGCGCTCTACGCCAACAAGCCCAAGGCCGCGCTGGAGGAGCTGGGTGACCTCTGGTACAACAGCTTCGGCTTCTGGTCGACGGAAGACCTGGAGAGCGGCCTGCTCTTCAAGTACGTGGACAACGCCGACGCCATCAGCAAGCTCAGCATCCGCCAGACTCAGCAAGAGTGGGCGCGCGTCAAGCTGATGCAGCAGTTCGACAACCTCACGTTCGACAACGGCCCGCACTCCTTCACGCGCGTGGTGCTGCGTTACCGGCTGTGGCAAATGGCCAAGGGTGACGACGCGGCCAAGCGCGCGGGCGCGATCCGCGCGCTCAAGTTCATGCAGGAGCAAGGCGTGCTGCTCGCGCTGCGCGACGAGAGCGGACCGGCGGGAGAGCTGGCGCGCGCCGCTTACTTCGAGCTGATGAACCCGAAGGTCGTGCTCGACGTGAAGCCCAGCGTGGACCTCAAGAAGGGCGAGTGAGCCGGCTCGTACGCCTCGGGTCAGCGCTGGGCTTCGGCCTGGCGCTGGCCGGTTGCGGACGAAGCCCCGCTCCGGCTCGGCCGCCCGTCGCGCCGGCTGCGAGCTCGACGGAGGTGCTGGTCGCCGCCACCACCCCGGCGTCTCCGGAGATTTGCGCGAACGCTACGGACGACAACCAGAACGGGCTGATCGACGAAGGCTGTGGGCTCGCGCTCGGCGCCGTCCAGTTCCTGGCCGGTTGGAGCGCCAGCAAGGCGGACGTGGATCTGCGCGTCATGGATCCGAACGGCGAGCTTATCGAAGTCGGGCGGGTGGCTCGCAGCGGCCTGACCAAAGACCGCGATTGTCCGGGCCGCGGCGGCGAATGCCGCGGGAGCAACCTGGAGAACGTGTACTTGGCCGAGGGCGAGCCGCTTTCCGGGGAGTACCGGCTGCGCGTGCGCTTGGAGTCGCTGGGAGGCGAGACGCCGCCCATCCGCGTCATGCTGGGCGCCCGGTTGGGGCCCATCACGCGCGCCTACGAAATCTTGCTGGAGACCCCCGAGTCCGAGCGCGAAATTCGCGTGAAACTCTGATGGCGCCCGGCGCGTGGCGCCACTATTCAGAGGTAACTGCCATTTCCGAGGTGTTTTGGAATGATTCGCCCGGCGCGTGGCTTCTGACCCCCACAATGCTATGGTCTGACAGCTCCGCTCCGCGGCACTGTCACCGCCTCTCGGAGGCCTAAATCATGGGTTCCCTTTCTCCCGTCCACTGGCTCCTCGTTATCGTCGTCGCGCTGCTCCTGTTCGGCCCCGGTCGCCTCGCTGGTGTCGGCAAGGGCCTCGGGGAAGGCATCCGCTCCTTCAAGAAGGGGCTGAACGAGGACGAGGTCGACGACAAGGGCGCCAAGCCGCAGCTGTCGGAAAAGAAGGACGAAGAGGGCAAGGCCTGAGCCTGCGCGTCCGTCATGTATTTCCCCGCTGGGATTCCGCTGGCTCTCCTGGTCGCCGCCGTCGTGTACAACACGTGGCTGGAAAAGCAGCGCCGTCAGGCGTCCAGCACCAAGAAGTAGCTGCGCGCCGAGCCTGAAGTTGGCAGGTGGGCAATGGCCGTGACAAAGATCCGGCCATGCGGCTGCTCGCTCGTGGCTCCGGTTTGGGTTTGGCCCTCGCCGCGCTCTTCGCCTGCGTGACGGGCGCTGCGCAGCAGGGCGTAGCCACCAAGATCGTGGCCTCCTACCAAGAGCCGCTGCCGCCGCCCTACGTGAGCAAGACGTCCAAGGCGTCCCGCTCTGCGAGCTTGTCGAGCCAGCAGTGTTTGTCCGAGGTGAAGCGTCGCAAGCTCAGCGTCGCGCGCTTCAAAGGCGCCACCGTGGGTGTCGGCGCGCCGGTCCGCGTCAGCGGTCCGATCGGCGGCGTGCGCTACATCACCCCGGGTAAGAAGAGCAAGTACGGCATCTTGGATTGCCGGCTCGCCCTCGCGCTCGACGATCTGGCGGAGGTGCTCCGCCGCCACAACGTCGTGGAGGTGCGGGTCGACAACATGTACCGCCCGCGCGCCAAGCTGCCGGGCAGGAAGAAGCCGAGCCAACACTCGTACGGTCTGGCCATCGACTTGACCGGCTTCAAGCTGGCGGACGGCACGGAGCTCTCGGTGGAGCGGGACTTTGACGGGCGCCTCGGCGAGCCGGTGTGCGGAGAGAGCGCTCGGGCGCAGCTGCCCGCGCCGGCTGGCTTGCTGCGCGACCTAATCTGCGACGTGGCGCGCTCCGAGCTGTTTCATCACATCCTGACGCCGAACCACGATGTGGCGCACAGCAATCATTTTCACCTGGATATCAAGCGGGGCGCTCGGCAACGCATCATCAAGTGAGCGCGCGGCGCGGTGGCGGCAAGGTTGGTGGCGTCGGAGCCCTGATCGCAGTGAAGACGGAATCCCCCCGCACTGCGCAAGCAATGTTGCATTCAGGGCGGACTCCGCGCTTCGCTGCATCTTTTCTGAGCCGTTGGAAGCGCTTCATGCCGACCTACTCCATGATGCTCGGGCGTCGCTCGACCAAAGCCCTGCTGCTGGCGTCAATCGCCGCCAGCGCTGTGGCCTGCTTCCCCGGTAGCGCTGGGGACGACGACGGAACGCCGCCCGGAGTCGCTGGTAGCGGCACCGTCGGCGGCGGTGCGGGCTCGGGTGGGAGCAGCGTCGTCCAGGGCGGGCCGGGACGCGTGGTGATGCATCGGCTCAACCGGGTTGAGTACGACAACACGGTTCGGGACCTGCTGAGCACGGACCTGCGCTTGTCGGAGAACTTCCCGCCCGACGACACCGCGCACGGCTTCGACAACGTGGCCGCTGCCCTGAGCATGACCGACGTGTCGCTCGGCTATTACATCGCCAGCGCGAAGAAGCTCGCGGCAGAGGCGCTGTCGCCGAGCCGGCGCGACAGCGTGCTGCCGTGTGAGCTGGAGAGTGAGCAAGAGGCTTGCGTCGCAAGCGCGCTCAGCAGCTTCTTGCCGCGAGCCTGGCGTCGCCCCGTGGAAGCGGGAGAGGTGGAGCGCTTGGTCGCGCTGTACACGGCCAACAAGGCCGACGGCGCCACGGAGGAGGAAGCGTTCGCTCGTGTGCTGCAGGCGGTGCTGCTGGCGCCCCAGTTCCTGTTCCGCATCGAGCACAACCTGGGCAGCGCCGGCGTGCGGCAGCTGGACGGCTACGAGCTGGCTTCGCGCTTGTCGTACTTCTTGTGGAGCAGTATGCCCGACGACGCGCTCAGGCAGGCCGCAGCGAACGGCAGCTTGGCCACGACCGCCGGGGTGCAGGCCCAGGTCGCGCGGCTGCTCGCCGACACCAAAGCAAAGGATTTGGGCGAGCGCTTCGGGAGCCAGTGGCTCACCCTGCGCAGCCTGGACAACGTCCATCCGGACGCGATGGTGTACCCCGCGTTCGACGACGAGCTGCGCTCCGCCATGCGCGCGGAGACGATGCGCTTGTTCGCGGACGTGGCGAGCGGTCAGCGCCCGCTGAGCGAGCTTCTCACCACGCGCTCCGGCTACATCAACGATCGCCTAGCGGAGCACTACGGCATGCCCGCCGTCGGCTCCGCAGAGCCGGTGCTCACGCCGCTGCCAGCGGAGCGCGGCGGCTTGCTCACGCACGCCAGCATCCTGACCGTGCTCGCGCACCCCAAAGCGAGCGCGCCCGTGCTA
>JAEYOT010000305.1 GCA_023411445.1 Pseudomonadota bacterium | reverse complement strand
TTCGTACTGGTAAACGAGCTCCACGCCGGTGCCGATGGTGCCGAGCTGGCCTCGCACCGAGACGTTCCTGCCCACGCGCCAGTCCACCGCGGCGCCGTAGCCGGCCCGATCCGAGTCATCCGGCGAGGAGCCGGAGCTCGCGCGGTAGTTGCCCTCCACGATGACCTTGTCGCTCACGCGGTACTGCGCCGAGTAAATCGTGCCTTCGCCCGTGTCCGTGCTCTCTTGGCTGCGCAGCTGCACGCGGCCGAGCGGGGTGTCGCCGAGCAAGCTATCCAGCACGCCGATGCCGAGGTTCGTGGCCGAGGCGTCGTCCTTGAGCAGCACTGCCATGGCGGCGTCGCGCGAGCGGTCGAAATTGACGGTGGGGCGGCTCAAGGTGCCGGTCACGTAGACGAACAGCGTTTCGCCGTCGGGCGAGCGGTAGCTGGCTTGCACGTCCAGCCGCGGATCTGCCGGATCTTGCGTGTCGAAATGAACGCCGCCCGACTCGATCGTGAACAGCTTGCGGTAGAGCACGAGGGCTCCGCCGCGCGAGAGGTAGATGGACCCGGTGACGCTCAGCTTTTCGCCGAGCACCACGTTCGGGTCGCCCGTGATGCGCAGATCGAGCGCCGAACCCCGGCCGATGCGCGCCTCACGACCGAGGTGGACCACGAAATGCCAGTACAGATCGTCCTCCTTGCGCGCGCTCTTGGGCTGCGCGATGGGCTGCACGATCGTGACGTTGGGGTTTTCGTTCAGCTCGATCAGCTGGCGCGTCTCTTCTTCCGGCAGGGTGGCGGTCAGGTTGGTGAAGATGACGTCTACCAACATCTTCTCGGGACGCCGCACCAAGATCAGCTCTGCTTCCGCGTTGGCGTTGGCCCGCGTGACGCCGTCCACGACCAACGGCAGGCGCACGATGTTCAGCTTGGACGTGCCGGAGACGATGTCGAAGCCGAGCAGGCGCAAGCTCAGGTTGGCGCTCATGTTGCGCGTGCCACCGCCGGCGCTAGCCGTGATGTTCGGCACGTTGACCAGCGTGGTCTTGCCGTCACGCGTGGCGGTGGCTTTGAACGCCACCTCGCGCAGGCGAAAACCCAAGCCGGTCAGGACGAACGAGCCGTCCTGGAGCTGCACGTCGCCGGTCACCTGCTCGACCTCACGTGCTTCACTATCCGGCGTGACCGCCGCCAAGCGCGCGTTCACGTTGCCGTCGATCCTACCGCGCAGCTCACTGACGAAGTCGGTGAGAAATGGCCCGAGCAGCGAAGCCTCCATGCGCTGAGCCTGAAGCGCGATGTCGATGGGCTGTGCGTCGTCGAGCGCCGGTAGCTCGGTCTTCCAGGAGACGCCGGCGTTCACGACGCCCTCCGCGCGCGAGGTGCCGCGGGTGACGACGAAGCTGGCGCGCGCGCGCTCGCCGGAGCTCCTGAGCTCCAGCTCGGCGTCGCCCATGGTCAGTCGGTCGACGCGAAGCTCCTCGACGCGCAGGTTGGCGAGAGCGGTCGGTTGGCCGCCGCTGCGGTCGAGCTGCAGCGTGCCGCTGGCGAAGCCCGTCACGCGGCTATCGGCCAGCGCCGGGATGGTGGCGAGCGGGAGACGTTCGAGCTCGGCCAGCGCCGTGCCGCTCCAGCTCGGCAGGCCGCGCTCGAAGTCCAGCGGCGCCTCGCCGTGCACGCGCACGATGGCGATGCGTCGACCGGAGCAAGGGGCGCCGCTTTGCGCGAGCCCGGCGGGCAAGAACAGCTCCGCCCCCACGTTGAAGGCCCCGTCTTGCTTGGCATACTCGGCTGTGCCGCAGGCGTCGATCGGCTCGGAACGATCGCCGGCCATCAGCCGCAAGTCGCCCGCGCGCACGCTGAGCGAGACGATCGGATCGTCGAGGCTGCCGCGCACGCCGCCTTCCAGCCGCACGGTGCCGCGCAGGCCTGGCACGCGCAGCGGATCCGGCAGCGCATCCAGATCCAGATGGCTCACGACGAGCTTGGCCAGCAGCGGGCGCTGCTGCAGCTGCTTCAGCAGCGGCTCACGGCCTTGCTGCGCAACCGCCAGATCCAGGTTGATGTCCGTGCTGGTAGCGATCAGTCGCTCGCTGCCTTGTTGAGCGCCGAGCGACACGTTGGTGTCGCCCGTCGCGCCGTCGTGCGTGGCGGACAGCAGCAGCGCGATGCCGGCGACCACAGTAGGCGTGCCGCCCGCGCGCGGCACCGTGACCCGCAAGCCGCGCGTCTCGGCAGTGAGCTCCAGGTTGGGAATGGCGCCAGGCTCGCTGCGCGAGAGCTTGAGCGTGGCGTTGGCCTCGCCGCCGAAATCCAGCTCCGAGTCGGGCAGGAGCTGGCCCACGTAGTCCAAGGTCACGCCGGTGAGCGAGAGCGTGGCGGTGCCGATGGCGCGCTCGAAGGACTCGCGCCTCGTCGGTGCTCCCGCCAGCACCGTATCCCACTCGGCGGAGAAGCTGCCCACTGCCTCGACGCGGCCCGCGCTGGAGCCGGTGAGGCGATCATCGGCGAGACTGGCGTTGAGCTCGCCGGAGATGCCGTTCAAGTTGGCGATGGCGGCATCCTTGACCGACAGCTCTAGCGTGCCCCGGCGGGTCTTACCGCTGGCGATGGCGTCCACCGCCAAGCTGGCGCGGCCTTCCAGCGTACCGCGCGGCAGCCCCAGCACGCGCGAGAAGGCGGAGAGGTCTAGGTTCTGGCCGCGGGCGTTCACGCTCAGCGCGTCTGGACGGATTTCTGCGCTGCCGTTCAGCTCTCCGGTCGCGCCATGCAGCCGGAGCTCGCGCACCAGCACGCGATCGGCCGACAGGTCCAGCTGCGCGACGTCGCCGCGGATCTCCACGCCCGCGCGGGAGACGCCGAGCGACAGCCCGCGCACCGAGATGGGCGTGCCGGCGTGGACGCGCGCCCGGGCGTCGAAGCTCGGACCGTTCGGATCCTTCAGCTCGGCCGTGACCGTGGGCGAGGCGAGCGAGCCGAAGGCCGCGAGGCGTACGTCCTGAAACGCAAAGCGCCCGGCGCTCAGCCGCTGACCGACCACGCGAGCGTTGAGCGCGAGCTGACTCGGCCTGGCGACGGCGCCTTTGACCGACGCCGTCAGGCGCCCCTGCTGCAGGGCGACGTCTTGATAGCGTAGGCCCCGCACGTCCAGCGCCACGCTCGAGTCGAGCTGGCCGTCCGCCACCTTAGCGCTCAGCGTCAGGTCCGCGTTGCCGGCGCCGCTGAAGTACGGCGCGAGCCGCCGCACCTTGGCTAGGTCCACGCGCCTGGCTTCGGCATGGAGGCTCACCTCACCGCTTGCTGTCACGGCGAAGTCCACGTCCACGGGCAAGCCCAGGTCGTGCAGCTTGGCCTCGCCCGTGAAGGAGCCATCGCTGGTGGCGCCGGAGAACTCGATGGCCGGGATCGCGACGCGCTCCACGCTGGTTGGCGCGAGCGAGCCGCCCACGCCTACCACCAGCTCGCCGTCCACGCGCTGCAGGCTGAGGTCCGTATCGAGATCGATCGAGGTTTGCGGCGCCTCCGGCCACAGCGCGCGCAGATCGAGCTTTCTTCCTTCGATCTCCAGCTGCAAGCGTGGACCGTCGGTGCTGAGCGTGCCACGCGTGCTCAGCGTGGAGCGCTCGCCGAGCTTGGCGTCGAGCTCCACCTTCAAGTCAGGCAACTTGCCGAAGAGCCGGAGCTTGGCCTCGGTGGGGACGAGCAGCGGCCACTCCGCGAACAAGGCGCGCGTGGCCTGCGGCTCGGCGCGCGGAGCGTCCACCTTGAGATCCAGCGTCTCCTGATCGTAGCGCACGACGCTGCCGAACTGGACTTCGCCCATGTAGCCGTCGAAGGTGCCCCACACCGCGCCTGGCGCGCGGATGTGCAAGCTGGCTACGCCCTTGGCGTCCCCCCCCAGCGCACCGCGGGCGAGCAGCGCGAAGCGCGTCACGTCGATGGCCGCGCCCTTGGGCGTCGCCAGCACGGACCCGCGCACGGCGCTCAGCTCGGTCTCCAGCGTGGGGCTGCCGCTCACGCTGCCGCGCGCGAAGGCGTGGCCGATCTCCACTTGCGGTAGCCAAACGCGCACGTAGCGCGAGGGCTCTGCGCTCTGCTCCGCTTCGGGGGTCGGGCGCGGCGTGAAGGCGCTGGCCAGCGTCGGCAGGCCCTCTTCGTCCGGGATGATGGCGGCTTCCGCGCGCTCGACGCGCACGTGGGAGATCACGACGGTGAGCTTCTCGTCGCCGCGCACGACGCGCTCCAAGATGTCGAGCAGATCCGCCTCGGCCGACAACCGCGTGACCTTGAGCACCACGCGGCGCGCGGAGTCTCGCACCACGATGTCGGTGGCTTCCACGCTGCCGGTGTGCACGTGGGTGAGCTCGCCGATGCTGATCCGCCCTTGGAACACTCCGGCCAGCGCGCTCTCCAGCACGGAAGCGGCGGCGCGGCGCGACGCGGGTAGGTCCAGGTGCACGACCAGGGCGGCCACCGCGCCGACGACGAACAGCGCCGCCAGCCCGAGCGCTGCACAGAGCCGCAAGAGGCCCCTGAGCAGGAGCCGCAGCCTCATTAGAAGGCCTCACCGAGCGTCAGGTTGAACGCCAGCGGAAACTCCGGCAGCTGCTTGCCGTGCGAGCCGTCGATGGGAAGATCATCCTGTCCGATGGCTTGCAGCCCCGGCACGCGCACGCCCAGATCCAGCCTGAGCAGGCCGACGGGGGTGTCGTAGCGGATACCCGGGCCCACCGAGACGTGCGGATAACGAAAGCCGATCGTGGCGATGTCGCGCGAGACATCGCTGGCGTCGACGAAGGCGACAAAGCCGAGCGGGTACAGACCTACGTAGCGTAGCTCCGCCGAGGCTTCCCATAGCGAGAAACCGCCCAGCGGCCGGGTGCAGCGCTCGACGCGCCTGGCGAGCTCTGCGCCCGTCACGCCCGTGAGGTCGCAGTTGACGCCCGTCGGTAGCAAGAAGCCGACGTTGCCGTAGGGGCTGATCGCCTGGGGCGCGTAGCCGCGGTTCGACGCGGAGCCGCCCGAGTAGAACGCGCGAAACAGGAGCCGTTGCTGGTCCGGCGAATTGGCCTGCAGCTCGGTCTGGGTGGCGTCCGGCGACGACTGCAGGCTGCTGCCGTAGTCGGGCAGCAACACGAAACCGACCTTGAAGCGCGCCGCAAGGATCAAGTCGTTGGTAGGCTGCAGAGGGCTCGTGCGTTTGCCGACGAGCGGGAACGTGAAGCGCACCTCGGGCTGGACCTTGAGATCCGAGACGGAGCCGCCGAAGTAGCGCGTGCCGTTGATGCTGAGGCCGGCGATCTCCACCGAGCTCCGCAGCGAAATGGTCAGGTCCCGGCGGTAGCGGCTCTGCCCGAAGTCGCCCGGCTTGCTGCCGATCACCGTATCGAGCCGAGGGTAGGAGACCCAGATCGACTCGAGTGAGTAGTTGCTGGTACCGCTGCCCTGGTAGTCGAAGGGGAGCTTGGCCTCCAAGCGGTAGGAGGGCTCCAGCGTGACGCGCTTGCCCCAGAAGTCGCGCCTGAGCGAGAGCGCTAGGCTCGGCCGGTGATAGCCGATGATGGTTTCGTTCTCGGGGACGCTGTCCTTGTTCAAGGCGTAGAGCAGGGGGCTCGCGCTGTAGTCCGTCGCGATGCGCCCGCTGGTGCGTCCGTTGAACAGCGCTGGTTGCTCCAGCGACACGCCGGCGCTGCCGATCGGGAAAGCGTTGGTGGGCGAGCGGAACAGCGTGCTGGCCGTCTCCAAGCGGTTGGGGAACAGCACGAGGCCCAGCTTGCCGCTGATCTCGAAGCGGCGGGCGCCGCCCAAGAAGTTTTTGTGCTCCCAGCCCGAGCGCACGTGTGTCTCGAGCTTGAGCGAGTCCAGGTGGGTGCCGCCGCCCAGCGTGAGGCGACGCAGCTTCTTCTCTTGGAGCGTGACCACGAGCGGCACGTCCACGGCGTCCGGGTTCGACAGGTCCGGCGCTACGATCACGCGGCTGAACAGATCGAGCTCTTCTAGCGTCGTCTGCGCTTCGCGCTGCTCGGACAGCGTGTACGGCGCCCCTTCCCGCAGCATCAAGAGCGCCCGCACCTTGTGCTCGGGCACGCGTTGCAGACCGACGACCGTGACCTTGCCGATACGCGCGCGCTTGCCCGGATCGACGACGATGTCCACGTCCGCGGCGCGCGCGTCGAGATCCACCGTGGCCTTGGCCGACGCCTTCACGTACGCAAAGCCAGCCTCCTTCAGCTCCTCTTGGATGCGCTGCTCCAAACGGGCGAGCTCCGCCTCCTCGAAGGGCTGCCCGGGCGTCAGCGTGGCCACCTTCTTGTACACGAACGCCGCTTCGCTCAGCGCGACGCGCGGATCGTTATTCACTTTCCGCACTAGCACGCGCGGCCCGGGCGTGACGTGAACCTCGATCGCCACCTCGCGCGGACCCACGTTGCGCACGCGCGCCGCCACCACCTTCACGTCGTAGTAGCCGCGGCTGCGGTAGAAGCGCTCGACGCGCTCCAAATCTCGCGCCACCAAGTTGGGGTCGTAGACGTCGCGCTCGCGCTCGATCCAGAACAGGGTGCGCGGCTCGGCGGTGGCGAGGCCGGCCAGCGCCTCATCGCGCTCCAGCTCGCTCGGGCTCGTCTCGCGCAGCGTGACGTCGCTGACGGTGCGCTCGCGCGCAGCAGCGCTACCGCACGCCCCGAGCAGGAGCGCGA
>JAEYOT010000211.1 GCA_023411445.1 Pseudomonadota bacterium | reverse complement strand
TTGAGATCGAAGCGGTTGCGCATGGCCCACTCGATCACGCAGTGGACCAAGCCCTGGCCCGTCGCCTTCTCGCGGCCTAGCGTGCCGCCGCTAGCGACGGGCTTGCCCGTGACGACGCCCTGCACGTCCTGCTTGCTGACGAGCCCCACCGTGTTCATGTACGTGTCCACCGCCCACGCCATCACCTGCGCGTTGGTGCCCACGTCCGGCGCGGGGATGTCGTAGTCCGGGCCGATGTTGTTGCCGAGCGCGTGGAAGAAGCGCCGCGTGATACGGCTGAGCTCCTTGCGCGAGACGTCGCGCGGGTTGAACTTGATGCCGCCCTTGGCGCCGCCGTAGGGCAGGCCCATCAGCGCGCACTTCCAGGTCATCATCGCGGCCAGCGCCTTGAAGTCGTCGAGCCCGGCAGACTCGTGGTAGCGCATGCCGCCTTTGTAAGGGCCGAGCAGGTTCGAGTGCTGGATGCGGTAGCCCTTGAAGACTCGGTACTCCCCGTTGTCCATGAGCACGGGGAAGTTAACGATGATTTCGTTCTTTGGCTGCGCCAGGATGGCGCGGATGTACTCGGGCAGATCGACCAGCTTGGCGGCTTGGTCGAGGTAGCCCTGAATGACTCGAAAGAATTCGTATTTCTCGGCCGAAGGGACCCGGCTATTGCGCGTGGAGCTGGGGACACTCACTGGACCTGAATTCATGCCGTCCATCATCCCAGGTACGACCTCGGCCGGCAAAAAGTAACGAATCCCTGCAAGATCCCGCAACTCCCCTGCTTGCCCCCAGCCAGCTCAAGGCCAAACTTTGGCCAGCAGCCCGTCCGGCATGCTGAGCGGCTCCGCGCTCTCCGCTTGAGCGCGCTGCCACTCCGCCGGCATCGGCGGTTGGTAGCCTTGCGCGGCGACCGGCTGCTCGCGCGGCGCTCCGCCCAAGCTCGCCAGTAAGGCGAACACCACCGGTCCCTCCTTCAACGGTGGTGGCGGCAGCCGCTCCAGCTTCTTGCCGAGCGCCGCCAAATCCGCGTCGCCTGCCGCGCGCGAAGGAGCGATGAACCACACGCGCGAGCGCCCGGGACGCAGCGCCACCACCACGTCGAGCAGCTCCGGCCGTACCGCTTCGGCGAAGTGCGCAACGCACGTTTGCGTGATGGCCTGGTTGTAGGCGGCCATCGCCTTCACGTCCGCTAGGCGCTTGGCCAGCGTGGAGTCCGGCTGGTACAGCACCGCCGACACGAGCCTGAAGCCTGCTTGGCTCGGCGCAGTCGACGCGGCTGGCGCGGCACTAGCCGGCGCAGCGCTGACAGGAGCGTTCACGGACGGCGACGCTGGCGCGCTCGCCGCCGCTGGCGCCGACGCGTTGCCGGTAGCGGGCGCCCGGCAGGCAAGGAGGATGAGCGAGAGGAGCAGGGCGGCGTGATGGCGGCTCACGGGCGCTGCACTACCACGGCCACGCTGCGAAAGTCGTCCAGCGCTACGGGCTCCAGCAACGTGGCCTGCTGGCTCTCCGGGTTAGATTGGCAGAACGCCACGTGAACGCCCGCGGCGCGGCGTGGTACGGAGAGCACATGACACGCGGTGATGCCGACTTGGCCGTCCTGATCGGCCGATTTCAGCCCTATCACTTGGGCCACGCCGCCCTCGTGGAGCGCGCGCTCGAGGTCGCGCCGCGCGTGCTGATCGTCGTCGGCTCGGCGCACGGACCGCGACTGGTGAAGAACCCGTTCAGCGCGGCGGAGCGCATCGAGATGATGCGCGCGAGCCTGCCGGCATCGGCGCAGGAGCGCGTGTGCTTCGCGACCGTGCGCGACTACTACGATGAGCCGCGCTGGGCAGCGGCCGTGGAGCAAGCAGTGAGCCGCGAGGCGCGCGGCGGCAAGGTGACGTTGGTCGGCTTCCACAAGGACGATAGCACCAGCTACCTGAGCTTGTTCCCGCAGTGGGGCGAGCACTGGGTGCCGCGCCAAGCGCCGATCGACGGCACGGCGCTGCGCCAGCTGTACTTCGCCAGCACCAGCGCGGAGCTCAGCGCCGAGCTGGCCGCCGCCATCCCTCCGCCCGTCGCCGCGTTCCTGGAGCAGTTCAGGCAGGGTCAGGAGTTCGCCCGCCTCGCCGAAGAGCTCGCGTCGCTGGAGCAGACGCGAGCCACCTATGGCAATGGCCCCTTCATCACGGTGGACGCCGTCGTCACGGTCGGGGAGAAGATCCTGCTCGTGCGGCGCGGCCGCCCCCCTGGCAAGGGTCTGTGGGCACTGCCGGGCGGCTTCCTCGACGGCTCCGAGCGGCTACTCGCCGCAGCCATCCGCGAGCTGAAGGAGGAGACGGTGCTGCGCTGCTCGGACGCTGAGCTCAAGAGCGCGCTCCGGGGCGTGGCCGTGTTCGATCATCCGCAGCGCAGCCAGCGAGGTCGCACCATCACCCACGCTCACTACTTCGCCCTTGCGACCTCCGCTCTGCCCGAGGTGCATGGCGCGGACGACGCCGAGGCCGCGCGCTGGATGCGCATCGCGGCCTTGCCCGCCATGACCGAGTGCCTATTCGAGGACCATTTTCAGATCATCGATCATTTCCTGTCGCTGCCGGAGCCGCACGGCTAAAGTTTGGTGTCGTGATGCAGGCTACCGCGCGCCTCCGATTAGCTGCCTGGCTCTCCCTCGTCACGTTCGGCGTAACGCTGTCGCAGAGCGGCTGCTCGGACGACAAGGCGGGCGCGCCGGGCGGCCCGCGCGCTGGTAGCTCCAGCTCCGCAGCCGGCGGTGAAGAGGGCGAAGGAGGAGCGACGAGCGGAGGTGGCGGCAACGGCGCTGGAGCGCCCGCCGCGGGCCAAGGCGGCGCGGCAGGGAGCGGAGCTGGCG
>JAEYOT010000197.1 GCA_023411445.1 Pseudomonadota bacterium | reverse complement strand
TCTCGGCGGGGGCGGTTTTTTCTTTCGACCGGCGCGCCCGCGCCTCTAGCCTCTCCAGAATTTCGCGATCGAGCCGCGCTATCTCCGACCGGAGCTCAGGCGTGCTGCGTCGCGGATCCATCCTAGGTGCTCGAGGCTCCGGTGCTGGAGCTGCTGGAAGCCGTGGTGGTGGTAGAGGTGTCGGCCTTGGGCTTGCTGTCCGAGCTGGACGAGCTCGAGCTACTCTCGCTCGAGCTGTCGCTCTTCTTCGCTCCGCCCCCGCTGCTGCTGTAGAGGTCGGCGTACCAGCCGCCGCCTTTGAGGATGAACCCCGCTCCGCCCGAAACCTGGCGTTTGGCCGTGGCTTGCTTGCACTGAGGGCACTCGGTCAGGGGCGCGGCGCTGATCGATTGCTCGGCTTCCCAGGCGTGGCCACATGCGCTGCAGGCGTATTCGTAAGTCATGTCGCTCTTACGGAATGATTCCGCTTGAGGCCGTTGTCAATGCGCTTCGCGAAGCCCCTTCGCGACTCGGCGCGCGGTGCGTTGCGCCGCCTCACCTCAGTCTGCGAGACGCCATCGTTCCCCCGGCCCTGAGCAGGCTGCAGCTCCGGCCGCGCACCCCCCTTTCAGGCCTGCTGTCCTGTCAGGGCCGCCACCCACGCTGCCCCCAACCTGTAGGGCTGAACTGTTGGTCACTGCCCAAAAGCTAGGGGTCCTTGGGAATTCGCTGAAAACTTGACGTTGGCCCTTGTGCACGCGCGTTCAGGGGCGTAGATCCAAGATAAGCGACGTGACGATACATGCAGTTACGTACGTTGCCACGGCGCCCTGTCCGGTCGGAGCGCCGACCCACATGGGGTACCATATCTAACGCCCGAGTCGTCGAGGACAGCCCGAATGCACATCAAGAAGCTCGAGATCAACGGATTCAAGTCCTTCGTGGACCGCTCCGTGATCCACTTCGATCACGACATCGTCGGCATCGTCGGTCCCAACGGATGCGGCAAGTCGAACATCGTGGACGCGATTCGCTGGTGCCTGGGTGAGCAAAGCGCCAAGCACCTGCGCGGGCGCGCCATGGAAGACGTGATCTTCAACGGGTCGGAGTCGCGCGGTCCGGCCGGCATGGCCGAGGTGACCCTCACCTTCGACAACACGAACCCTGAGTACGCGGCCACCCTACCGCCGGAGTACAAGGACTACCCGGAGATCGCGGTCACCCGCCGCTTGTTCCGCGACGGTACCAGCGAGTACCTGCTGAACAAGACGCAGGTCCGCCTGCGCGACGTCACGGAGCTGTTCCTCGGTACCGGTGTCGGCACCAAGGCGTACTCGATCGTCGAGCAGGGCCGCATCGGGCAAATCGTCAGCTCGCGCCCGGAAGACCGCCGCCTGTTCATCGAAGAAGCAGCCGGCGTCACCAAGTACAAGCAGCGCCGCAAGCAGGCCGAGCGCAAGATGGAGCTCACGCGGCAGAACCTGCTGCGCATCACGGACATCGTGTCCGAGATCGACCGCTCGCGCGCGTCGCTCAAGCGCCAGGTGGCCAAGGCCGAGCGCTTCATCGAGTACCGCAAGGAGCTGGACGATCTCTCGCTGCACGACGCCACGCACCGCCTGCTGGAGCTGATCGTCACCGAGCGCGTGGAGACGGAAGGCCTGGCGGACGCCAGCGAAAAAGCCAGCGCGGCGCGCGCCGCGCTGCGCGAGCGCGAGACCGAGATCGAGGTCGTGCGCGAGCAGTCCACGGCGATTGAAGCCCGCAACGACGAGGCGTCACGCCGCGCCTTCGAGGCCGACAACGACGTGAGCACGCTGCACGCAGAGATCGAGCGCTCGCGCGACCGCCTCACGCACTTGGGCGATCGCATCGCCGCCGGCCGCACGGAGCTGGACGACATCCGCACGCGCGTGCTCACGCTGCGGCAAGAGCAAGCTGACTTCAACTCGCGCATCGAAGATCTGTCGCAAGACGAGCGCGCGCGCGAAGCGGACGCGCTGGCAGAGACCGAAGCGCTCGCGGAGCTGCAGGGTGAAGAGGCGCGCGCCAGCGACGAGGTGCTCGAGCTGCGCCGCAAGACCGGCGAGCTCACCGCGCTGGCCGCCGGCGCGGAGGCGCGCATCGACGGCGTGGCGCAGCGCCTGGAAGAGGGGCGCAACCGCCGCGACAAGATCTCCACGGAGCGCGAGACGCTGACCGCGGAGCTCGCCGATCACCAAGCCCGCAAGCTCGCGCTGACCCAGAGCGTGCACGAGCTCACCGCCGGGAAGAAGCTGAGCAGCGACGAGAAGGCTCAGCTGGAGAAAGAGCTCGAGGGCTTGCGCGCCGGGCTGCTCGAGAGCGAGCGTGCGGTGGACAGCGCCAAGAACGAGCTGTCGCTCAAGCGCAACCGCCTGCGCGCCCTGGAAGATCTGCATCGCCGCCTGGAGGGCGTCGGCGCGGGTGCCCGCGCCCTGCTGGGCAAGGGCGACGCGCGCGTGCTCGGCTTGGTCGCCGATCGCCTGGAAGCTCCAGAGGAGCTCACCTTGGCCGTCGCGGGCTTGCTCGGTCGCACGCTGCAAGCCGTGGTCGTGAGTGAGACGTCGGCCGGCCTGGAGCTGTTGGCGGAGCTGCAGCAGGCCGAGCGAGGCCGCGCGGACGTGATCGGCCTGTCGCCGGCTCGCCCGCGCGCGAAGGCGGAGCCGCTGCAGGACCCGCGCGTCCTGGGCCGCGTGGCAGATCGCCTGACGTTCGCTGAGGGAGACGAAGCGCTGCGCGCCCTGGTGGGCGACGCGGTGTACGTGAAGGAGGCGGCGGAGGCCGTCGAGATCGCGCACAGCGCCGGCCTCACCGCCGTGGCGCTAGAC
>JAEYOT010000156.1 GCA_023411445.1 Pseudomonadota bacterium | reverse complement strand
GACAAGCTGCTCGCCAGCATCGCGCGAGTCCGCGCCGCCGCTGCGCAGAAATCGTAGCGATCGCGGGCCCGCGGGGCGAACCGCTGCGGGTCGTGACGGCTCTCTTCGACGTTGACGTCCGAGGGTCCCCGCTGCTCGTCGGGCGGTACGACGGTTGCACAGGTTGGCGACACGATGTCTCGAAGTTTGGTCCTCGGTGTCAGCGCCGGCTTGTTGGGCTTGGTCGGTTTCGGCGTGTGGTGGGAGCGGCGCCAGCGCTTGGCCGCTCAGGCAGAGTGGAGGCGCGTGCTACCGGACCCGCCGCCCGTCCTCGCACGGCAGACACCCATCGCCGTCGCAGTGATCGCCTCGGAGTCGGAGCCGCTGAGCGCGGCCGGCCTCAGCGCTCAACCGACCGAGGCCGCGCCCCGCGCCTTGTCGATCGACGACGAAGACGCTGGAGCGCCGGAGGACCTGGGGCTGGCCTTTCTGCGTGGCGCCACGGAAACGGAGGAGGCCCACGAAGACTCCGACTTCTTCGGCTTCCACGTGCAAGAGGGCCCGCTGTCGTCGCCCTGACACTAGCGTGTAAGCGGCGCCCGTCGCAGGCGTTGTGCGGCGCTGACCATGTGCTCGAGCGCGGGCCGCACCTCTTCCCAGCTGCGCGTCTTCAGGCCGCAATCCGGGTTGACCCACAGGCGGTCGGCAGGGATGCGGCGAGCGGCTTTGCGCAGCAGCTCCAGCATCTGATCTTCGGTCGGCACGTTCGGGGAGTGGATGTCGTAGACACCCGGGCCGATGCCGCTCGGGTACTCGAAGGACTCGAAGGCGTCCAGCAGCTCGAGGTCCGAGCGCGAGGTCTCGATCGTGATCACGTCCGCATCCATCGCGGCGATCGCGGTGATGATGTCGTTGAACTCGGCGTAGCACATGTGCGAGTGAATCTGCGTCTCGTCCGCCGCGCCACCGGCGGTGATGCGGAACGCCTGCACGGCCCAGCTCAAATACTCCTGCCACTCTGAGCGCCGCAACGGCAGCCCCTCGCGCAGCGCCGCTTCGTCGATTTGGATGATGCGCACGCCGGTTCGCTCTAGATCCAAGACCTCCTCGCGGATCGCGAGAGCCAGCTGGTAGCACGTCTCTGCGCGCGGCTGATCGTCGCGCACGAAGGACCAGTTGAGCAGCGTGACAGGTCCAGTCAGCATGCCCTTCATCGGTTTCTGGGTCAGGGATTGCGCGTGGCTGATCCACTGCACCGTCATCGGCTGCGGTCGGCTGATGTCACCGAACAAGATGGGTGGCTTCACGCAGCGTGAGCCGTACGACTGCACCCAACCTTGCTCGCTGAACGCGTAGCCCTGTAGCATTTCGCCGAAATACTCGACCATGTCGTTGCGCTCGGCTTCGCCGTGCACCAGCACGTCCAGCCCCAATCGCTCCTGCTCCGCCACGGCGTGCGCGATCGCTTCGCGCATCTTCGCCTCGTACTCGTCCGTGTCGAGCCTGCCGGCGCGGTGCTCGCTGCGCGCCTTGCGGATCTCGGAGGTTTGAGGGAAGGAGCCGATGGTGGGCGTGGGGAAAGTCGGCAGCGGCAGCGCCCGGGCCTGCGCGCTTCTGCGCTCGGCGTAGGTGGAGCGGCGCTGCGAGAGCTCGGGGCTGAGCGCGGCCACGGCGGCGCGCACGCGAGGATCACTCACGCGACGTGAAGCGCGCCGACTGCGCAAGGCTTGAGCGTTTTGCTCCAGCTCTTCCGCGACCGCGCCGCGACCGTGGCTCAGCGCCGTGCCCAGCGTGCGCAGCTCCTCCAGCTTCTGCTGGGCGAAGGCCAGCCAAGAGAGCAGCTCGTCGTCGAGCTTGCGTTCCCCGGCCAAGTCGACGGGGACGTGCAAGAGCGAGCACGAGGGCGCCAGCCACAAGCGGTCGCCCAGGCTCTCTTGCAGCGGCTCCAGGTCGTCCAAGACGCGGCCTAGGTCGGTCTTCCACACGTTGCGCCCGCTGATCACCCCGAGCGAGAGCACGCGCTCTGCCGGCGAGGCCCGTAGCAGCGGCTCGATCTCGCTCGCCGCGCTCAGCGCGTCTAGGTGGACGCCAGCCACCGGTAGCTCGGCGACGAGCTCGAGGTTCTCGCCCAGGCGTCCGAAGTAGGTCGTCAGCAAGAGCTGCGCGCCCGCGGTTGCTAGCTCGCGGTACGCGCTGCGATAGGCCTGCTGCCAAGCTGGTTCGAGCTCCGTGACCAGCGCCGGCTCGTCCACTTGGATCCACTCCGCGCCCTCCCGGCGCAAGAGCCCGAGCAGCTCGACGTAGACTGGCAGCAGGCGCGGCAAGAGCGCGAGCTTGCTCGAGCCATCCTTGGCCTTGCCCAGCCACAAGTAGCTCAGCGGTCCGAGCACGACGGGTTTGGCCCGCACCCCCTGCTGACGCGCCTCTGCCAGCTGCTCGAGCAAGGGCGTGGCGTTCAAGCGACACTCCGTGGCGCGCGACAGCTCGGGCACGATGTAGTGGTAGTTGGTATCGAACCACTTGGTCATCTCGCCCGCGGCGACGCCGGGTCCGGGCTCACCCGCGGCTCGCCCGCGCGCGACGCGAAAGTAGACGTCCAGCGGCGCGCCCCCTCCGGCGCGTGCCCGCTCCGGCACGTTCCCGAGCAGGAAGCTTGCGTCCAGCACGTGGTCGTAGAAGGAGAAGTCACCCACCGGAGCCCAATCCAGCGCAGCCTGCCTGAGCCAGCTCTGCCTTCGCAGCTCAGCGCCGAGCTCATGGAGCTGGGCGTGGGTGAGCTGACCTTGCCAATGACGCTCCAGCGCCTGCTTGAGCTCGCGCCGAACGCCGATACGGGGAAATCCGAGACTGTGCGTGAGAGCCATATGAGAGTGCTCCTTTCTTGCGGTGGTGGCCCTCAAGCTAGCTCCCACAATTCATGAAGGATAATGGTATTAAGTCATCGTTTCATGAACGGTGGTCATCAATGAGAGCCCTCGAGAGGCAACACTTGGACTTG
>JAEYOT010000130.1 GCA_023411445.1 Pseudomonadota bacterium | reverse complement strand
GACCTCACCCGTGTCCGTCACGACGACGCTGGCGCCGCCCTTCACCGGTGGCAAGAGCACGCGCCGATTCACCATCATGCCGTAGGAGCCATGCGTGGATTTGAACGCGCCGTTGAAGGTGGCCACGATGCGGCGGTACTTGTCGGGCGACTCCGGCAAGCGCCCTTCACCGGGCGGGCCGATGCTGGGCTTCGGGTCCTCGAAGCCGGCTTGCATCCCCAGCTCCAGCTGGCGCATATCCATCGCGATCAGCAGCACCTCCGAGTAAGGGCGCTTCGCGTCGGGGCGGATGGTGGTGCGATAGAAGTAGGCGGGCGGCTTCTCGGCGCCGGGCGGCAGTCCCGGCATCGTCTTCAAGAAGTCGTAGACCACCGGCTCCCACACGCCCTCATTCGCTTTGGGAGCCTTCCAGATCGAGGGCACGTTCGGCGGCGGCCAGGTGTCGGCCGCGTGCGAGAGCGCGGAGGCGTCGAGCACCCGCGCGACGACGGCCTTGTCGTCGCCTTTCAGCTCGGTTCGGGACTTGCTGAACAGCGAGTAGGCCGCGCGCTTGAGCCCGTCCTCGGCGCCAAACACCTTGTTTTCCAGCCACGCGATCGGCGCCGGGCCCACCTCCGCCCGTACGGTATCGACCGCCCAGTGAATGAACGGCTTGCCGCCGTGTACCTGGGGCACCGCGCGCGCCGCGTACGCCTCCCCACCGTCCAGCGACGTCAGCTTGCGGGAGGCGAGGTCGAAGCTGAGGCTGCGCTCCGGCCGACCGAAGTCGACCGTCAGTCGCTGCGTATCCAAGGACAGCCGCGCGTGATCGGCCGGAATGTCGAGCACGATGTCGGTGCGTCCGATGCCGCGCCAGGTTCCGGTTTGCTGCAGGGACGTGAGCACGAGCAGCAGGCGATCGAAGAGCGACTCGGGTCGATCACCGTCACGGATACCGGGCAGCTCTAGCACCGAAATGCCTTGGATCTTGCCGTAGGCGAGCGTCGCGAAGCTGGCGCGGTGACCGCGCAGCTCGAGCCCCACGTCGTCGCCGAGCGGGGTGTCGGTCAAGTTCCGGACGTCCCGCACGTGGATGATTTGCCCACCGCGCGTGACCCGCACTCGAGCGCGGTACAGGTCCCGCGGAGCCTGCTCGGAGCTGCGGGAAAGGAACAGCAGGTACCGTCCGGCGAACGTCTCCGCGAGAAAGCCCGGGCTCGCCTCCCAGGCCACGTCTGCCTCATCCACGATGCCGGAGGTGGCCTCCGAGAGCGCCTGGGCTAGCCCTGCCAGGGACTTTTCGGGCGGCTTGGGGACTGCACAGTGGGTGGCGAGCCCCAAAAATGCCGCCACGCCGAGCACGGCCGCGCGAGACTTGAGGTGCTGCCGCACGATGGGAAGCACGCGATGGGGCGAGGGCGGCACGACTCCCTTCGCGTACAATTGGCCGGCCATGGCTGCAAGCTGCTACCCGCGGCCCCGTGCCAGAGGCGCCTTCCCCCCGCGTCAGAGGCCCTGCACCCCCCGAATCTCGGAAAAGCTTGTGCATTCTGGGGCAGCTTGATACGTCCGTGCCGCGCGTGAAGAGCAACCTGGCTATCCGCCTCCTGACCGCAGCCGTGGTGGTGCCGCCGCTGCTCGGGCTGCTGTTCTTTGGACCAGCCTGGGGCTTTTTCGCGCTCGTGGTGGTGGCGAGCGCCGTCGCGGCGGACGAGCTCTTGCGTATGACTCACCCGCTGGACGCCGTGGCGCGCGCGATCGGCGTCGTCACGACGGCCGCCACGGCTGCTGCCACCTACTACTTCTGGAACGATCCGCGCGCCCTGCTCGCGCTGATCGCAGCCGTCACGCTGATCGGCCTGCTCACGCCGCTCTGGCGCTTGGGTGACATGCAGACGGCGGCGCTCCGCACGCTCGCCGGAGTCGCCACGCCGTTTTACGTTGGCTCCCTGCTCGCGACGCTCGCCATGCTGCGGCGCGACGGTGGGGACGACGGCGCCAAGCTCGTCATCATGACGCTGACGTTCGCCTGGCTGGCGGACACCGGCGGCTACTTCTTCGGCCGCTTCCTGGGCAAGACCAAGCTGTATGAAGCCGTCAGCCCCAAGAAGACGCGCGCGGGCTTCGTCGGTGCGCTCGTCGGCTCCACGCTGGGTGCCGTGCTGGCCAGCGCCTGGTACTTGCCGGCTTTGCCGCTGCTGCACGCGATCGTGCTCGGCGTCTTCGCGGGCGCGCTCGGGCAAATGGGAGATCTGGTCGAGTCCCTACTCAAGCGCTCCACCGGTATCAAGGATTCGGGCGGCATCGTTCCCGGGCACGGCGGCATGCTCGACCGCATCGACGCTCTCATCGTCGTATCGCCCGTGGTCTACCTGTACTGCTCCTTCAGCGGCCTGCTGCACTGAGCCAGCTCCCCGGTGAAGCTGGCGCGAGGGCGCCGAAAATTGCAGCGAGCCAATGAGAGCCTGCGGAGGCGGACGATGGCTTCGCCGAGTGCTATGAGTGAAGGCGTGGGCAGCACGGTAGCCACGAGAGTGACGAGATGACGCGGGGCGCCTGGCTGGCGATCGCGGTCGCGCTGCTGCCGGCTTGTGGCTCTTCGCCGGACGAGCAGAGCGCGGAGCGGCAGCACACGCCGGGCTGTCGGGCGCCGGCCGGTGTCTCCAACCAGCCGCGGTCCATCGATGAAACCGTCGAGCTCGTGAACGCGCTGCCCAAGCCACTGACGCTGGCTTGTTTCCTCGAAGCGCTGGCACGCCCGCTGCCGCTGCACGCGACGCTCAGTCAGCTGAGCGCGCAGCCCGCCGCCGGCACCCGCAGCCCGCGCATTTTCGGCCTGCTGGATCCGCTCGTCTTCTCCGTAGTGCCGGCGGGTGACGGGGCACACCTACTCGAGTTCGGGGAGCAGCGGCCCGGCCATCGTTCGCTGAAAGGCGAGCTAGCCTTCCCGGTGCTGGAGCAGGTGAGCTACGCGGCACCTTACGAGAAGTCGCTGTTCGCGCCGAACCTGACAGGCTGCGCGTTCTGCCACGCAGACGAACAGCGAGATCCTGCCGTGGTCGGGGCTCCGGGCTACGTTTCGCAGTCGCTCAGGCCGCTGCCGCACCTGCGCGTGCCGCTGCCTTCGTTGCGCGATGAGCACCAGCGCTGCGATCCGCAGCAGGAGCCGGAGCGCTGCGCCATGCTGGACGCGCTGTTCGACTGGGGGCCGACGCCCGACTGGGAGTTTCCGCCCGAGATGGGCACGTTCGGCGACTAGCAGCGTCAACGAGAAAGCGCGCAACTGGCTGCGCGCAGCGCTCGAATGGGCTTCATGCGCCTGCTCTTCGATCACGGCACGCTCGTGCTGACGGGGGCCGACGAGCAGGTGGCGAGCCAGCTGCCCGGCGTGTTGTGGGACGCGCGGGTGGCGCTGCATCGCGCTCCCGCTCGGCGCTATGCGGAGCTCGTCCTAGCGCTGGGTCGCCGCGGGCTGCCGTTCTCGGATGAGGTGCGCCCGGCGCTGGCGGAGCCGCTCCGCGTCTTGCCACAACCTGAGCTGCGCCCGTACCAACGCGGCGCGCTGTTGTCGTGGGAGCTGGCAGGCTCGCGCGGCATCGTCGTGATGCCGACAGGGAGCGGTAAGACGCGCGTCGCCCTGGCCGCCATGGCTGGCGGCTCGCGCAGCTTGTGCCTGGTGCCCACCAGGGCGCTCTTACAGCAGTGGCTCACGGAGCTGGCCGCGGCGTACGGCGGCCCCATCGGCTGCCTGGGGGATGGCCAGCGCAGCGTCGAGCAGGTGACGGTCGCCACGTTCGAGAGCGCGTACCGCCACATGCCGCAGATCGGTCATCGCTTCGATCTGTTGGTGGTGGATGAGGTGCACCACTTTGGCGCCGGCGTTCGCGATGAAACGCTGGAAATGTGCGTGGCCGAGCGGCGCTTGGGCCTAACCGCAACTCCGCCCGGCGGGGCCGCGCAGCTGCGGCTCAGCGAGCTCGTCGGTCCCGTCGTGTGTCAGCTCACGGTGGGGGAGCTAGCCGGCAAGTGGCTGGCTGATTTCGACCTCGTGCTGATCCGGCTGGGGCTAAACGCCGAGGAGCGCGCCCGCTACGCAACGGATCAGGTCGCCTTCGCGGAGCTGAGCCGCCAATTTCGCAGCTTGCACCCAGAAGGAAGCTGGCAGGAGCTGGTCGCGCTGGCCTCGCAGACCGTGGAGGGGCGGCAGGCGCTCGCCGGCTGGCGTCGCAACCGGCGGCTCTTGTCGCTCACGCGAGCCAAGTCCCGCGCCGTGAAGGGGCTGCTGGAGCGGCACCACGACGCGCGGGTGCTCATCTTCACGGCGGACAACGCCGCTGCCTACGCCATCGCCCGCCAGCACTTGGTGATGCCCATCACGTGCGATGTCTCCCGGCGCGAGCGCGAGGAGGCGCTCGCTGCCTTTCGTCGGGGTGAGCTGAGAGCGCTCGTGAGCGCGCGCGTGCTGAACGAAGGCATCGACGTGCCAGACGCGGACGTCGCGATCATCGTGGGCTCAACGCTGGGGGAGCGCGAGCACGTGCAGCGCGTGGGGCGCCTGCTCAGGCCCGTGGCGGGCAAGCGAGCGGTGGTGTACGAGCTGGTCACCACCGCCACGAGCGAGGTGCGGCGCGCGCTGCAGCGCCGGAGAGGGCTGGATGTTGCCGGCGCTGCCTGAGCCCGTCCGCGCGGAGCCCATGCGGTTGCGCTACTTGGGGCCGCGCGATGAAGCGTGGCTCGACGCGCTCTTGGAGCTCTTTCGAGCGTATCAAGGGCGGCGTCGGGTGGAGCTGCGTGAGCGCCTGACTGAGCCGCTCGGCGTGCGCGCGCCGCGGCAGAAACTGCGCCTCGCGGTGCAGGTGTTGGAGCGCGAAGTGCCAGATCTTCAGCATTCTACGCTGCCTTCGCCCGAGGTGCGAGCGCGCGTGTTTCGCGCCGCCAGCGAGCGGGCGCCGCGCGCTTGGGTGCTGGAGCAGGTCGCGCGCGAGCTCGGCCGTGAGGCGAGCGAGGTGGAGCGCGCGCTGCTCGCGGATCTGGCCGGTGAGCGCAAGCTCGGCGCGCTGCCTGCGGATTTCTCGGCGCCGCAGCTCGCACTACGGGTCAACCGCGCGCTCGTCGTGCACCTGCTCAAGCGCGCGACCTTGCTGCGCTTCACTACCCGCGCGCCTGATTCCCCGTTGGTCGCTGGCGCGCGCCGGCTCGGTCTGATCGCCAGCACGGCTCGCGGGCAGCTGGGCGGCGTGGTGCTAGAGGTGTCAGGACCGTTTTCGCTGTTTCAGCGCACCTCGCTGTACGGGCGCGCGCTCGCCTCACTCTTGCCGCTCTCGCCCGGCGCCGGCTTCGATCTCCTCGTCCATTGCCAGCTGCAGCGAGCTGCTGCGGCGACCTTCGCGATCAGTGACGACGATCCGATCTTTCCGGG
>JAEYOT010000946.1 GCA_023411445.1 Pseudomonadota bacterium | reverse complement strand
CAAGTACTCTTCGATACCGGGCGTGGGCACGCCGTTGTCGGCGAGCACGATGTCGCCGTAGCCGACGCCCGCTTCCGCCGCGGTGCTACCCGGTAGGCAACCCCAGACCGGCACGCCCTGAACCGTCTTGGCGATCTCTTCCAGCTGCTTGCGCGAAATCATGGCCTGAACACCTTCTCCTGACTGACGATCCGCTCGGTTTCAAGGCACGTGCCAGTGTGATCGCGCCGATTTCATCAATGATTCGGTAACCCGCGACGGCCGCTCCTGTTCCACCCGTCTCAGCCAGAGACGTGACTGAGACTCTCGCAGCTGCGAGGGCCTGGACTGATCAATGCGTGTGGCGGTCGGCCCAGGTGGCGAATTGTCACGCTCACGGGCGCGCCATTGGCGGTGCCAGCGTCGTGAGGTATCGATCGCTGGATGGGCGCCGACCGTTCGCATCCGGGCTGGAAGGCACTGAACGAAGCGCTCGTCCGTCTAGCCACGAAGAGCCACGCGCTGTCCGCCACGGTCATGGACGAGGGTTACGCCGTGTGGGGCGAAGCGAACGCAGAGGGCGTCATCCGCGAGCCGCTGCTCGACCAAGTGGAGCGGTTCTACCGGGTGGAGATCGAGCCGCGTATCCCGGAGATGCGGCACGGAGTCGCCGTCGGCATGCAGAACGTGACCGGTCCGGACTACTACGTAGCGCAGTCCTTCGCCTCGCTGTACGTGGCCATCCTCTGGTACGGCGGTCCCTTCGACGTCTTCTCGGCGCACGAGGCGCTCCGCGCGGCGCTGCCGGAGATCGAGGCCATCACGCTGTCGCTACCACCGTGGGACGGCCCGGACGCAGGCAGCGGCGCCGGAGCCAAACGGTACGCTTGAGCACGCCGTTCGACGCCGCCGTCAGCACGCTGTTTCAGGCCGCCCTGAGCGACTTCGTGGCGGAGCGCAAGCGCCTCGCCGTCGAGCTCAAGGCAGCCGGCGACAAAGAAGGCGCAACCAAGCTGACCAAGCTCGCGCGACCGCCGGTCTCGGCATGGGCCGTCAATCAGCTGTGGTGGACCGAGCGCGAAAGCTTCGACGCCTTGCTCGAGGCGGCCGCGCGCATCAAGGCTGGCGAGCGCGAGGCTAGCAAGGAGCACCGCGAAGCGCTCGCCGTGCTGCGCGAGCGAGCGACCCAGCTCCTCGCGCAAGCTGGTAACGCCGCCAGCGAAGGCACGCTACGGCGCGTCGCGACCACGCTGGCAGCCATCGCGGCGAGCGGCAGCTTCGAGCCGGACGCGCCCGGCGCTTTGACTGCTGACCGCGATCCGCCTGGCTTCGAGACGTTCGTGATGGGCAGCGCGCCTGCCACCGCTGCCGTCAAGCCCGCTCCCACTCGAGCGGACGAAGCGCCGGCCAACGCCGCTCTTGCCGAAGCTCGCCGCGCCGAAGCGGCGGCCAAGGCCGAGCGGGAGGCGCGCGCCGCGCAGCTACGCGCCGAGGAAGAGGAACGCCAGCGACGGCTCGCAGAGCGCGAGCGTCTCTCTGCCGCTTTGAAGGAAGCTCGGCAGCAGCAAGCCGAACGCCACCGCGAGGTGGCCAGGCTCAAGAGCGAGCTCGAGCGCGCCGAGCAGGACCTGAAGCAAACGCAGGCCCTGCTGGCTCAGCTCGAGTCTCAGCTCGCTAGCCTTTAATCACGCCGCAGCCGATGCGCCCGCCCGCGTTACCCACGGGCTGCCCGCCGTCGTCCTTCTTCTCGTGCACGATGATGGCGCGACCGACGAACGACGCCGCGTCCGAGTCTTTGAGGTTGGCGCCGGGAGCGGTGATGTCCAGCGTGCCCTTGCCGTCCTTGCCGATCGTGATGTTACCCAGGTCCCCCAGGTGCCGCTTCGGTGCGCCAGGCAAGCCGTGGTCGTGCGCGCCCGGGTTGAAATGGCCGCCGGCGCTGCTGCCATCCGGCGCGCTGCAGTCGCCCTTCTCGTGGATGTGAGAGCCGTGCTCGCCCGGCTCCACGCCTTCGAGCGTGAGCACGACGTGCACGCCGCCTTCAGTCTCAGTGAGCACGGCCTTGCCGGCCAGCTTGCTGTTGCTCTTCGCCTCCATCGTCACCTCGATGGAGCGCGGAGCTGCGGCCTCGGCGGGCGCAGCCTCGGCCACGGGCGGAGGTGCGGCATCGGCTGCCGGCGCGGGCTCGACAGCCGGCGCCTCCGCTTCCGGTGCGGCAGGCGGCTCCGACGGCTGGCTGGCGCAGCCGACGGCGAGGATCCCCAAAACCAAGGTGCTCGTGAGCTTCGACCAAGTCTTCATGCGCCCCTGACTACACCACTTCCCGCAGGCCGTCGATCCGGCCCGGTGTGACCAAACGACCCGTCAGCGCTCAACAGATGCGCGGCAGCAGCTCACCGGCTAGCAGCGAGACAGTGCGCTCGTCGCCATCGCTTTGGAACGCGACGTGCCCCACGGGCGCGTCACGCACCTCACCGATGATGGCGGCGCCTCGACCGAGCGGGTGCGCACGCATGACGGCGAGGACGCGCTGCGCGGCCTCAGCCGGAGCGACGGCCACGAGGCGCCCTTCGCAAGCCACGCACAGCGGATCGAGCTGCAGACGTGCGCACGCGCTCTGCACCGCTGGGTGCACCGGCACCGCGCTGGCCTCGACTTGGATGGCGACGCCGGAAGCCGCGGCGATCTCGCTGAGCGCGCGCGCCAGGCCACCCCGCGTCGGATCTCGCAGGCAGCGGAGCCGAGGCTCGTGGTCCAGCATGGAGCGCACCAGGCTCGTCAGCGGAGCGCTGTCGCTCAGCAGCTCGGACTCCAAGATCAAGCCGTGGCGCTGCGCCCAAACGGCGATGCCGTGATCGCCCACCGTGCCCGAGACCACGATCACGTCCCCAGGCCGCGCGCGTTTGATCGACAGCTCCACACCGCCCGGCACCACACCGACGCCGGTGGTCGTGATGTAAAGCCCCTCGGCCCCACCCCGCTCGACGACTTTCGTGTCACCCGTGACCAGGTGAACACGCGCCTCCGCGCAGGCGCGCGCCACCGAGCGTGCGACGCGCACCAATGTCTCCAGCGGCAGCCCTTCCTCGATGATGAACGAGAGCGCCAGATCCCTCGGAATGGCACCGCCAACTGCCAGGTCATTGACGGTATTGAAG
>JAEYOT010000918.1 GCA_023411445.1 Pseudomonadota bacterium | reverse complement strand
CGGCCCGCCTTCCTCCCCATCACACGCAAGTGACCTCTTGCGGACCTCGCTGCGGCATAGCCGCTTGCCATCGTGAGAGCCTGAGGGGCTCTGCTGTTGATGACACCTGGATATGGAGCGGGTGTGACATGCGCTGGTCCGCGGGAGTTGTGGGGTTCGAAGGCTGGGGGCCGCGCCCCGACCACACTGTTAGTGACCTAGGCTCGCTGAACCTCCTCAATTTTTTTGGAAGGCGCTCGCAAACGCGGCGCTTAGTGCCGTCGCGTAGCGACAGCTAACGCCGGGCAGCGCTGGTTTTTCGCGTGAGGCGTCACGATCCGGATGGTCCGGGTAGCGTCTGCGCGCGGCTCGTACGGCAGGCGTGCGCAGCGCCGCATCACGTATGGATGACGTTGGGAAAGGTGCCTTTCTCTCCTCAAAACCACGTTGCAATTGGCCACGACGGAACGCACGCCGAGCTGAGCTGTGTGTCTCGCGTACGGAAGCTGAACGTTGACCACTGGCGGCGGAGCGTGAAAGAGCTCGTCAGCAGCGGCTTCGTGCGCCTGCGAGCAGTTTTGTGATCCGAGTGGAGCGGGGGCCGTCTCCTAGAAATGCGACGCGCTCGGAGCGCGTCGTGGAGGAAGAGGATGGCACGTACGAGGTACGGCAGCGCGGGCTTGCTGAGCCTTTCGTTGCTCGCGTGCAGTGGCGAAGAGCCAGCGGCGATAGGCTCCACTGCCGGCTCGCCCAATAATCCCAGCGGCGGATCTGGCGGCACCGGCGGCAGCAGCCCGATGAGCTGCGACGAGGCAACGAGCGCGACGATCCCGAAGCGCTTGGTGCGCTTGAGCTACTCGCAGCTAGCCAGCGGCGTCAGCGCTACGCTCGGCGCCACCGCGCGCGAAGCCGTAGAGAAAGCGATCGACTTACCACAGCCGAGCCAGCGCAAGTTTCAGCCACTTTTCGACGAAGGCACGCAGGTGAGCAGCGCCGTCTTCCCGAAGACGATGCGGCTCGCCAAGGCCGCCGCCGACACGGTCAGCGCAGCGCAAGGTTGCGCCGCTGGCGACGACGCCTGCGCTCAAGAGTTCCTGCTGGGCCTAGCGCAGAAGCTGTACCGGCGCGCGCTCACGAATGAGGAGCAGGCGAGCATTCGCGAGCTGTTCACGCAGCTCAAAGGTCACGGCAACAGCGTCGAGCAGGCCGTCAGCTATGGCGTCAAAGCCGTCCTGCTCGCTGCACCGGCCCTGTACCGCACGGAGTTTGGCGCGGCGGGCGGCAGGCTGGAGCCCGCGGAGATCGCGAGCCAGCTGTCCTATTTCCTCAGCGATGGGCCTCCTGACGCTGACCTGCTCGCGGCGGCGAGCAGCGGCGCGCTCGCGAGCGAAGCAGGCGTTCGTGAGCAGGTAGATCGGCTGCTGGCAACGCCAGCCGTGCGCGAGAATCTGAAGCAACTGATGCTGGCCTACTTTCAAGTCGGCAACCTGTTTCCGGACGTGAAGGACCCCACGCTCTACCCGGAGTACACCGCGGGCCTGAAGAACAGCATGTACACGGAGAACGAGAAGTTCATCGAAGACGTGCTGTGGAACGGGAAGGTGAACGACTTGCTCAGCTCGCGGCGCTCCTTCGTCAACAAGGTGCTCGCGCCCATCTATGGCGTACCCTATCCGGGCCCGGCTACCGATCTCGAGGACGTGTTTCTGCCGGTTGAGCTGCCTGCTAGCGAGCGCGCGGGTCTGCTCACTCGCGGTGCCATGCTGGCGATGCGTTCGCGCCCGGAGGATACGTCCGTCGTGTCTCGCGGCTTGTTCGTGAACGCCACCATGCTCTGCGCCCAGCAGCCTCCCGAGCCGCCCGCCAGCGTGCTGGATGCCGTGGATTCCCAGCTCAACGACAAAACGTCGACGCAGCGGCAGAAGGCAGAGTACCGAGGCAAGAACCCCGTCTGCAACAACTGCCACACCTACTTCGACGCCTACGGTCTGGTGCTGGAGAGCTACGACGCCATCGGCCGCTTCCGCACCAACTACACCGCGTTCCCCGGCTCGCCGTCCATCGACACGTCGGGCAAGTTGCCGGCGGTAGCCGGCGGCGCGCAGATTCAGAACGTCTTCGAGCTAGTGCAGGCCGTGACCGAAAATGGTCGTTTCTCCCAGTGTGTGACCGTCAACTTGATGCGCTACGTCCTGGCGGACGCGAGCCTGCTCTCGAGTGAAGACTGCGCCGTGAGCCGAACCAACACCGCGTTCCGGGCTACGGATCAGAGCTTTAGCAGCTTGATCAAGGAAGTAGTCGTCGCCAAAACCATCTCTACGCGAGTCGACCCATGACATCCTATCGCTTCGCTCGGCGCAGCTTTCTCAGCATGATCGGCGGTGCCTTCGGGCTGCGCGCCCTGCTCCACAACATCGAGGCCCACGCGGAGGGCATGGCGCCTCCTCGCCGCCTGCTCGTGATGCACCACCCGGTTGGCACCTATCGCGCCGCCTGGCTCTGCCAAAATCCCGGCACCAACTTCACGCTCTCGCGCCTGCTACAGCCCTTCGAGCAGCTGAAGAGCGACATGATCGTGCTGGATGGGCTCAGCATCGCTCAAGATGGCCCGGGCGGAGGGCACGAGAAGGGAACGGTCGTCATGATGACCGGTGCTCCCACGCGCTACACGCGAGCCGGTCAGCCGGAGACGGACGACGCGGCCGCCGACGGGCCTTCGATCGACCAGCTCCTGCTCGCCAAGTCCGCCGAGCTCACGGCGCCGAGCATCGACTCACTGCAGGTCTCCTGCGACGATCGCATTGACGCCGAGGAGCTGTCCACGCGCCGGCTGTCCTACAGCATGAACCGAGTTCCGGTGAGCGGCGTGCAAGGCAACGGACAGCAGAACGAGCCGATCGCTCCCGAGCTATCCCCGCTCAACCTCTATAAGCGCCTGTTCGGTGGGATGATGCCGGGCGGCGGTGACGACGAGGCGCTCGAGCGCGCCGTGCTCTCGGAGAAGAGCGTGCTGGATTTCTCCCTGCGCGAGCTCGGGCGGCTGCGCACCCTCGCGCCTGCCACCGCGGCGCCGATGATTGACGCCCACGAGCAAGCGATCCGCGCCGCGGAGGACGAGCTCGTCGTCGACACGCCCGAGGGCTGCATGGTGCCCACGGCGCCAGCAAACATCGCTGGTCGGGAAGACGACGGTAAGTTCAAGGGACCTGGTGACTACGCCAACCCGACGGCCACCACCTCGGATCACGAGATCCACGAGCAGGTGTCGCGCGCGCACCTCGCCTTGATCAAGGCGGCGTTTACTTGTGACTCGACGCGCGTCGTGACGTTTCAGTTCTCACCCGGCACGAACCACGTCTCCTTCGGCGGGCTCTACCCAGGCAACGAGTCAGCCATTTACATGCACCACCCGGTGAGTCACCGCATCAACGGTCAAACGCTGGATGGCACGAACCCGATGCCCACGAACCCGGATGTCGAGTTTCTGTGCCGAGTGGAGATGTGGTACAATCGTATCGTCGCTTCATTCTTGCAGGAGCTGAAGACCGCGACGGACGTGTACGGCAATCCAATCCTGGATCACACCGTCGTGCCTTACGTCACGGAAGTAGCGCGGGCGACTCACGAGCATTCGCCGGTGCCGACCGTGGTGTTCGGAGGCAAGAGCCTCGGCTTTCAGACGGGCCGGTTCGAAGCCTTCACCAATCGCCCTCACAACGACATGTGGCTCACCGTCGCCGCCGCGCTCGGCGTCACGGTCGAGCAGCTGCAAGGTGAGGCGATCCTGCGCGGCAAGCACACAGGCGTCATCCAGCAGATCTGGCAAGCCCCCACCTAGCACCGGGCGGTGGTCGACCTGCCGCGGTGGACGGAACAATCCAAGCCAGGCGCACTGACTCATCCGCGGCGTGGCGTCGCCAGCTAGGAGGACAAAGTTGCCCTCTCTCGCTCTCGGCAGACGTTGCGGCAAGCTCAGGCCCGACGATGCTCGCTGATTCGCGCTCCCCCCTTCGCTGGCTCGGCTACTGCGTGACTCTCTCGCTGGTCGCTCACGCGAGCGCCGGTTGCGGCGACGCGACCACGCCGTCGGACGGGAGCGCGGGCGCGGGCGCAACCGGCGGCTCGACGGCGCAAGCA